>JAFDKD010000273.1 GCA_019307165.1 Deltaproteobacteria bacterium
CCTTCATGAAATCCTCCGGAGGGAATCGAAATTTGTCGGCAGGATCACTAAACTCATCGAGCGCGGGGTGCATGAAGGCGTTTTTAAATGCAACAGCCCGGATTTGGTTGCCAATATCATGGTCTTCATCGGGACCGTCATTCCCCTCAGGGCCTGGAACATCCTTCCCGGGCACACCACGGATGAGGTCCGAGACATGATCGAGGACATGGTCCTGAACTATCTTGGCGTAACGAAGGACGCCCCACGAACAAAAGGTGTTTGACGATATCCGGGACGAATAACAGGCTTGAGTGAATTCCTTTTCACTCCCTTGCGCTCAACCTCCTGACAGGAGTCATGCCCGTGACAGATCCGACACACCAGCCCGATTCGATGCCCCTCCTCAGGTGCGAGGACATCCACCGCCTGTTCGGCGGCGTCACCGCCCTGGCCGGTGTCTCCCTCACGGTCCAACCCAATGAAATCTACGGCCTCGTAGGTCCGAACGGAAGCGGAAAAACCACGCTGGTCAACGCCATCACCGGGTTTTATCCGCCTCAGCGGGGAAGGGTTTTTTTCAAAGGGAAGGACATTACCGGCATCCGCCCCAACCGGGCAAGCCCCCTGGGCATTGTCCGGACCTTTCAGAACCTCGCCCTTTTCCGGGGCATGAGCGTCCTGAACAATATCATGTTGGGCCGTCATGTGTTCATGCGGCCGAGCGCCCTGCGAACCGCCCTTTACTGGTGGCTGGCCCTCAAGGAAGAGGTCGCCAACCGGACCGTCGTAGAGGAGATCATCGATTTCCTGCAACTTGAGAGCATCCGCCACGATCCGGTTGACGTGCTCCCCATCGGGTTGCAGAAGCGGGTGGAACTGGCCAGGGCCCTTGCCGCCGAACCGAAATTATTGATTCTGGACGAGCCCATGGCCGGCATGAACCTGGAGGAAAAGGAATACATGGCGCGCTTTTTACTCGATGTTCACTACGAACGCGGTATAGCGCTCATCATGATCGAGCACCAGCTGGACGTGGTCATGGGGATATGCGATCGCATGGCCGTGCTCAACTACGGCAAGAAGATTGCCGAGGGCGTTCCCGCGGAGGTTGTAACGGACCCCGATGTGGTCAAGGCGTACACCGGCGTGGGGGGTGACCATGGCTGAGCCGGCGAGGATCGATCGTTTTTACGGTGGAGACATCTCCGACCCGCCCTTTCCCGACACGGCGACCATTCCAGGTCTTCTGGCCCGCAACGCCCGGCAATGGCCCGACCGGGTGGCCATGCGGGAAAAGGACCTGGGCATCTGGCATGAGTACACCTGGTCCGACTATCTGAACGAAACCCTGGCCTTTGCCGCGGGCATTGAAGCCCTGGGATTTGGAAACGGCGATGCCATGCTCACATTGGGCGACCCCAGGCCCCAGATCTATTTCGGGATGCTGGGCTCCGGCCTGGTCGGAGGGTTCCCGGCCCCGGTATTTCCGGACGCCACGCCCCGGGAAATCGCCTATGTCTACCGGGAATGCGGGGCCCGCTTCGCCCTGGCCGAAGATCAGGAGCAGGTGGACAAGCTGCTGGACATGCGCGAGGAAACCGGGGGAGTGGAAACCATCATCTATAAAGACCCCCGCGGGCTGGCCCTGTATGAGGAACCCGGCCTGGTGGACTATCGGGAGGTGCGTCGTGCCGGCATGAAACGCCTTGAGGAAGAGGAAGGCCTCCGGGAATCCCTGGTGGAAAGGCCCGTCTGCGACGATCCGGTAATTTTCCTGCATTCCTCCGGTACCACAGGGCAACCCAAGGGCATGTTCATGAGGCACAAACAGCTCCTGGCCGGAACCCTGAGCGCCTACGCGGCCGAAACCTTCAAGATGTACGAAGAAACCATGGCATACGTGCCCATCGCCTGGATCGGCGATTTTGCCTTTACGATTACGGCCGGCATTTCGTTGTGCTTTACGGTCAACATCCCGGAACGGCAGGAAACCCTGCTGCACGATATGCGGGAAATACCCCCAACGTACTTCGGGGGCCCGCCCCGGGTCTGGGAGAACATGCTGACCACCGTCCAGGTACGCATGGAAGAATCGACTGTTTTGAAGCGCCGGCTGTACAATTACTTTATATCTCTGGCCATGGGCATCCAACGGGCCAAGGGCAAGGGCATTGTTCCGTCCTTGCGGCAGCGCCTTCTGCTGAGGCTGGGCGAGTGGACGATCCTGGGGCCCATCAAGGACAATCTGGGTCTTTCCCGGGCCCAGAGGGTGTTCACGGGCGGTGAAGCGGTCGGGGAGAACGTGTTCCTGTTTTTTCGCGCCCTGGGCATCAACTTCAAGCAGCTGTACGGGCTGTCCGAAAGCTCGGCCGCCGGGGCCATCATGGAAAACAACGATGTCCGGTATCACACGGTGGGGAAACCGCTGCCGGGGGTGGAGATCAAGATCACGGAAGAGGGGGAAATATGCATCCGGGGCGATAATGTGTTTACGGGTTACTATGACAATCCCGAGGCCACGGCCGAAGCCATCAGGGACGGATGGCTGCACTCCGGCGATGCGGGGTATTTCGAAGAGGACGGGCACCTGGTGGTCCTCGGAAGGTCGGCCGAAGTGGTCCACACGGCCTCGGGGGAGAGATATGTCCCCAACTTCGTTGAAAACCAGCTCAAGTTCGATTCATTTATCAAGGACGCCGCCGTGCTGGGCTCCGGGCGCGATTATCTGACGGCCATGATCTGCATCGACCTGGATGCCGTGGGGCACTGGTCGGAGGTCCATGGCATCCCCTATACCTCCTATGCCGACCTGTCCCAGAAGCCGGATGTGTGCAAACTGATTCAGGAAGCGATAAAAAAGGTAAATGCCCTGCTCCCGCCGAGTCTTCAGATCAGGCGTTTCGTGAACCTGCACAAGGAATTCGACCCGGACGACGGCGAGCTTACCCGGACCCGCAAGCTCAGAAGAAAAGTGATCGAAGAAAGGTATCAGCCGGTCATCGAGACCCTGTACAGCGATCGGGACGCCGTGGAATTCGAGGCCCAAATCACTTACGAGGCCGGGGACACGGGGATCATCAAAAGAACGCTGGCCATTTACGAGGTGGCATGATGGACGTCTATTTTCTGGCTGAACTGGCCATCAACGGTGCCCTGGTGGGGCTGATGTACGCCCTGGTGGCCATCGGCATCGTGTTTATCTACAAATCGTCGTCCGTGATCAATTTCGCCCAGGGGGCCATGGTCATGATGGGCGCCTTTGTGGTCTGGTCCATGGCCGAGCAGATCGGGGCGCCCGTCTGGGCGGCGCTGCCGCTGGGTTTGGCGATCCTTTATTTTTTCGGTCTGGGGGTCGAGCGTTTCGCATTGCGTCCCATGGTGGGTCAGCCCATCATCATGATCATCATGATGACCCTCGGCCTGGAAATCTTTATCCGGGGCCTGACGCCGGCCATCTGGGGGATCGACCCGAGACCGCTCCGTATCGGTATCAGTGATGATCCGCTCTTTTTCGGGCCCATACTCGTCAACAGGGCCTACCTGATCGGGGGGGGCGTCGCGTTGACCCTGACGGTTCTCTGCTCGCTCCTGTTCAGGACGCGCATGGGCGTCAAGCTCAAGGCCGTGTCCGACGATTACGTGGCTTCCTGGTCGGTAGGCATCTCCGTGGAAAGGGCCATCGGCTTGAGCTGGGCCCTGGCGGGCGCCATCGCCGCCCTGGGCGGCGCCTTGTGGGGCTCCGTTCAGGGCGTGGACTGGTCTCTCTCGCTGCTGCTCCTGCGGGCGGTGGCCGTGGCCATTCTCGGCGGATTGGACAGCATCGGCGGTGCGGTCCTGGCCGGAGTGATGCTCGGGGTCCTGGAAAACGTGATTTCGGCCTACCTGGACCCCATCGTGGGTTCGAGCCGGGAGGTCGTATCCGTCATGGTGATTCTGCTGACCATCCTGATCCGGCCATACGGGCTTTTCGGCAAAGAAATCATCGAAAGGGTTTGATTCCATGTTCTATCGTCTGAGCGGAGTATACCATACGCGATATCAAACCGACCTGCACGTGCTGCACTATCGCTTTGACAGGGTCCAGGTGGGTCTCATCCTGCTCGCGGCCCTGACCGCTCCCCTTTGGCTGTCCCACATCTACCTCATGGGATACATTTTACCGTGGGTGATATGGGGTACGGCCGCGCTCAGTCTCAATCTTCTCATGGGCTGGGCAGGGCAGATCCACCTGGGCTATGCGGCGGTCATGGCCATCGGCGCATACACGGCCGTTCACCTGGGCAACGCCGGCGTACCTTTGGAACTGGCCCTGCTGGGGGCCGGTCTGGCCGCGGCGGTCATCGGGCTGATCTTCGGGGCCGCCGCCCTCCGGGTCAAGGGGCTTTATCTTGCCGTCAGCACCCTTGCCCTGCAGTTCCTCGTCCAATGGATCATTGTCCACGTGCCGGCCATCGGCGGCGGTTACGCGGGAGCCGTTCAGGCGCCGCAGGTCAGGCTCCTGGGCATGGAGGTGACGTCCGATACGGGCGCTTATTACATGGCCCTGGCCTGGTGCGTCATCGTCACGCTGTTCATGGTCAATCTACAGCGCGCCTCCTTCGGCCGTGCCCTGATCGCTTTGAGGGAAAAGGATTACGCGGCCGAAATGATCGGGATCAATACCTTTTACTACAAAATCATGGCTTTCTGGTCCAGTTCATTCCTGGGCGGTGTTACAGGGGCCGTTTTGGCCGTGAGCTATTACCGGGCGGTGACCGTGGAACAATTCAGCGTGGACGCCTCCATTCAGGTCCTGGCCATGGTAATCATCGGCGGTCTCGGCAACATCGTAGGCAGTTTCATGGGAGCTGGTTTCATCCTGCTGGCGCCAAGCATCATCAATCAGGTTGTCAGCGGAATCTCCGGCGCGCTCGGCTTCACAATGCAAATAGCCTGGCTGACCAATATCCAGCTCATGACCTACGGCGCCCTGATTATCGTTTTTCTTCTGGTTGAGCCCCTGGGCCTGGCCAAAATATATTACAACATCCGCAACTACTTTCTAGTCTGGCCGTTCGGTTATATGAAACGGCAGGTGTAGGGTATGAAATTTAAGCATACAGGCACTTGGTTCCGGACAAAATTCGGCGTGTGTGCGTGTATTCGTAATCGGTTTCGATGTCAATCGATTAGGCGCACCAATCGCCGTAGGGCGGGATTTCACATCCCGCCAATGAGAGCGGCAGGGAACTGCTGATCTGAGGCGGCATATAAAATACCGCCCTACAACCCAACGATTACGAACGCC
>JAFDKD010000274.1 GCA_019307165.1 Deltaproteobacteria bacterium
CAACCCCTTGCGGATTTCGACGGTAAATAAATTAACTTATTGACTTTATTAATAATTTCTACCGAAATCCAAGGGGAAAAGCAAGAAAAAAATCACCTTGAAATTCATTTTTCAAGGCATCTTTCGCCAATCGGTATCGTTCATAAGTGTTGGCATGGTAATATTTGCACGAACATGATTCGAAAAATCGGGTCCCATTTGGGGGGCAGAGCTACATTCGTTTTTCAACAATGTCTTTTTAAAAATGCGTAGATTGCCGCCACGTTACCTTGTCAACCTGAATCATTGAATCCAGACCCCGGCCTGGTCTTCATAATTTTCAATGTTCAATTTTCAATTCTCCAATGGTATAGGGAGATAGTTGGTGTCCATCCGTAAAATGAAATATGGTCGTAAAGCAGTTTCCGGATCAGAATGAAACGGAGGGCAATTTATTATGGCGGAATTCGTCTATGCCAATGCCGAAAGGGAAATGGAGGTGTACGGCTACGACGGTGTGGTCAAGAGCCATTGCCGCATGTGTCACGGCGGATGCGGCGTGCTGGTTTATACCAGAAACGGCAAGGTCGCCAAGATAGCGGGAGATCCCGATTGCCCCATCAATCACGGCACGCTGTGCAGCAAAGGGCTTGCATCGGCCCAACTGGCATACCATCCCGACCGGCTCACCTATCCGGTTCGACGCATTGGCCCTAAAGGCAGCGGCAGGTGGGAACGCGTCTCGTGGGACGAGGCCCTGGACGCCATTGCCGAGAAAATCTCCGGTTACAAGACGGCATTCGGCCCTGAATCCGTGGTCATGGGCTACGGCACGGGACGGGAGAACGAGGCTGTCATCTACCGGTTCGCCAACCTGCTGGGAACCCCCAATGTCCTGACCGCCGGTCATTTCTGCTACGGCCCCCGCATCGCCACCGGCATCATCACCTGCGGTACGAACCCCATTGCCGATTACGAGAACAATCCCAAGTGCATCATGGTGTGGGGCAACAACGTGACGATCAGCAACCCCGACTGCTACAAAGGCGAAGCCTTTTCCACGAGCGTGGAAAGGGGCGCCAAACTGATCGCCGTGGACCCCCGGATGACCCGAATTGCGGCGCGCGCCGACATCTGGCTGCCGTTGCGGCCGGGCACCGATGCGGCGCTCGCCCTGGGCATGCTTCATGTTATCGTCAACGAACGGCTTTATGACGCGGAATTCGTGGAAAATCACGTTCACGGCTGGGCGCCTTTCGTTGAAAGGGTCAACCAGTATCCTCCGGGGAAGGTGGAGGAGATCACCTGGGTGCCTGAGGAGAAAATCCGTGAAGCGGCCCGTCTCTTTGCCACGACAAAACCGGCCTGCATCCAGTGGGGGGTGGCTATCGAGCAGCAGGTCAACTGCGCGGACAACGACCGGCTTCTCATGTTTCTCATGGGACTCACGGGGAACATCGACGCTCCCGGAGGTCAGGTCCTTTTCGACCCGCCCAAGATCCGCAACGTGGGTCACTTCGGGGCCCACCGGTTGCTGCCCGAAGCCCAAAAGCAAAAACGCCTCGGCGGTGACCGGTTCCGGCTTGCGGGACAGTTCGCCATTATCAATCCCAAGTGCGTGTGGGACGCCATACTGACGGAAAAGCCCTACCCGGTGAAGATGCTTTTTTTCATCAGTTCCAATCCCCTTATGACCCGCGGCAATGCCAGAGAGGTGTATCGTGCGCTGGAAGCGGTAGAATTCATGGCCGTCAGCGACTTTTTCCTTACCCCGACCGCCGAGTTGGCCGATATCGTGCTTCCCGCGGCCACGTGGCTGGAGATGGACTACATCGGGGATTTCTGGAAACGTCACGGGTACATTCTGCCGCGCAGGAAGGTCGTCCAGGTGGGTGAATGCCGCTCCGACCACTAGATGCTCAACGACCTGGCCCACCGGGTGGGGCAGGGGGAGCATTGGTGGGAGAACTTCGAGCAGGCCCTGGACTGGATACTGGAGCCCATGGGAATCGGGTGGGAGGATTTCAAAAAGAAGGACTACATTCGCGGAAACGTTCGTTATCACAAATACAGGGACAAGGGGTTTTCAACCCCCAGCCGGAAGTTTGAACTCTACTCCACGGTGCTTGAGAAGATGGGATACGACCCCCTCCCTCAATTCAGGGAGCCGCCCGAAAGCCCCGTTGCTACCCCGGAACTGTACGAGCGGTTCCCCTACATCCTGATCACCGGTCGAAGGCAACCCGGGTTTTTTCATTCCGAAAACCGGCAGGTCCCCTGGCTTCGCGAACTTCACCGGGACCCGGTGGTGGAAATCCATCCGGAGGCCGCCCAACGGGAGGGGATCGGCGAGGGCGACTGGGTGGTTATCGAATCCCCCAGGGGGAAGGTCAGGCAGCGGGCCAAGCTGTTTGAGGGCATGGACCCCAGGATCGTCTCCGCGGAGCACGCATGGTGGTTTCCGGAAGATGAGACGCCGGGCCACGGCTGGGATGTGTCCAACATCAACGTGCTCACGGACAACGCCTACGAGGCCTGCGATCCTGCCATGGGCGCCACCCACGTACGGACGTTGTTGTGCCGGATTTATCCGGAGAGCTAGTGTCCAGCCGGAAATGCGGACCATGGCTTTGCCAGGTTGAGGCTCAGGTTGAGGTTGAGAGAAAGAGGAAAAAGGATTCAATTTGTTTCTTAACCTTAGCCTTAACCTCAGCCTATCTGTCCAGCCCCTATGGACCCGCGGGTCCTATGGACCCGGATCTTTACTTTAATAAGTTGTACAATTTCCGAGACGTCGAGACGTCGTGTGCTTAGTTTGGGAAACAACGGGGGTGCGCCATTGAAACGATTCGCATTGACAATCGATCACGAGGCCTGCTGGGGGTGCAGGACCTGCGAGGTGGCCTGCAAGCAGGAACATAACGCGCCCGACGGTGTCCGGCTGATCGCGGTAGTGGAAGATGGCCCCAAGATGGTGGACGGCGCGCTCGATTTTTGTTTTGAAGTACGTGTATGCCGTCACTGCGATGATCCGCCCTGCGCGGCGGCCTGCCCCGAGGAAGCGATTGAAAAGCGGGATGACGGCATCGTTGTGCTGGATGGGGAGAAGTGTACGGGCTGTCAGGCATGCCTGGATGAGTGCCCTTACGATGCCATCGTTTTCGATCCGGAGGCAGGCATTGCCCAAAAATGCAACCTCTGCCATCGCCGGGTGGACCGGGGGCTGATCCCGGCCTGCGCCGACAATGTGTGTCTCGCCCACTGCATCCATTTCGGAGCAACGGATGCATCGGCAAAGGGCAATGGATCCAAACGGTAGAAGGGAAAAAAGAATGGTTGAACGATTCATGGACGCTTCCACCGTCCTGGACGACGCGAAGCCCGAAAACATCAGGACCATGATCGATTTTACCAAGACGACCGGGGTTTACCGGTAGTTTTTCCATAATCCATTGACAGGAGGCGACCATGTACTGGGATCAACCAGCCGAATGCGGTTCCCGGGAGGAGATGACCCGGCTTCAGGAAAGCCGGCTGAAGGAGACAGTCCGTTACGCCTTTGACAAGATCGCTTTTTACAGAGACGGGTTCAATGAATCGGGGATTCGACCCGATGATATAAAGACACTCGGCGACCTGCCCCGACTCCCGTTTACGACGAAATCGGACTTGAGAGAATCCTATCCTTTCGGGTTCTGCGCTGTTTCGCCTTCGCAAATTGTCCGAATGCACGCCTCCTCGGGCACCACCGGAAAACCCACGCCGGTCTTTCACACGGCAAGAGACCTGGCCCATTGGACCGACCTTATGGCCCGTAACCAGACCATGGCGGGCATTCGGCCGGACGATATCTGCCAGGTGGCCTTTAAATACACCCTGTTCACCGGCGCATTCGGTCATCATGCCGGCGCGGAGCGCATCGGCGCCATGGTGATTCCGGCCGGCGCGGGCCAGACCGAAAGGCACATCCTGCTTATGCGCGATTTCAACAGTACGGTGCTTTTCTGCACGCCTTCTTATGCCCTGACCCTTGCCGAAAAGATGGCGGAAATGGACGTTGGAAAGGAGATGCTTTCTCTGCGGCTGGGGATTCACGGCGCCGAGGCCATGTCCGAAGAGATGCGGGTCGAAATCGAGGAAAGGCTCGGCATCAAGTCCATTCGCGATTACGGTCTTACCGAACTGGGCGGGCCGGGCGTGTCCATCGAATGCACCGAGCAGGCGGGCTATCATATCAATGAAGATTTTTTCCTGCCGGAGATCGTCGATCCCGACACGCTGGAACCCCTGCCGCCGGGCCGGACCGGGGAACTGGTTCTCACCGCACTGCAAAAGGAAGCCACGCCTCTCATTCGATACCGAACCCGGGACATCACCCATTTGGAAATGGAACCCTGCGCGTGCGGCAGGACCCTGGTACGCCACGGGCCCATCCTGGGGAGGACCGATGACATGCTGATCGTCGGCGGAGTCAACTTCTTCCCGTCACAACTGGAGGGCGTCATTCTCGGCTTTGAGGAAATCGAGCCTCAATACGCCATTTACCTTCATAGGGAAAAAAGGGCGGACCGTGTGACGGTCCACCTGGAAACCACTGCGGAGTTTTGGGCAAAGGCCGGAGACGACAGCTTCGAGGCGCTTGCAAAAGACATCGAGAAAAAAATCAAGGACTGGATCGGTTTCAGGATCGATGTGCGGCTGATCGAACCTTTCACCCTGCCCAGGTCCGAGGGCAAAGCCCAGCGGGTGCATGACCGGAGGGAGGACCGAAGGGCATGACAGGCTGTCGGGAACAAGGCCCGCCCCCCTGCATGATCCATATCGACAAGGAGGGCGTATGGTATCACGAGGGGGCCGAGATGATCCATCGCGAGTTCATACGGCTATTCTACCAACGTATGACGCTGGACGATGCGGGCAGGTACGTGATCGAACTGAACGATCAGCGCTGCTGTGTGGACGTTGAGGACACCGCTTATGTGGTGCGCCGCGCGGTCCCGGAAGGCGGTGACGGCGGGGCGCCGTCGCGCATCGTCCTGAGTCTCAGCGACGACAGCACGGAGACGCTTGCATCCGCCGGCCTTTGGGTGGGAAAGGACAATGTGCTGTACTGCTCGGTCAAGGAAGGCAGGTTTCCCGCCCGATTCAACCGGGCCGCCTATTACCAGCTTTCCGAATATATCGAGGAAGGGGAGGAAGGCTTCTATCTGAAGCTGGACGGCGGACGCTATCCCGTGAAGATTTGAGGTTGGATCGGTGATCGTTGAAAGCCTGTTGTTAAAAACCCTGCACGAGGTTTATTTTCTCTCGCAAAGGCGCGAAGATCGCGAAGATAAAAGAGGGCAGAGGTCACACATGAAAAGTGATGTCAAGAAAAAGTTCTCCATTACCGTGAAATCGATTTTTTGATTTCACAGGACGACCATTGGCCTTGCTGACTGCGTAAGATTACCCCTTTACCAAA
>JAFDKD010000021.1 GCA_019307165.1 Deltaproteobacteria bacterium
GGCCGGTCCGTGGACGCGGCGATTTCCGCAATCCAAAGGGTAGAGGTGTTCGTGCACAACAGCGTATCCCCGGGACACGCCTGGTCCAGTCGTCGAAATATGTCCTTTTTCTGCTCCATATCTTCAAATACACATTCAATGACGAGATCGGCGTCGGACACGGCCCCCTCCAGATCCGTTCCGACGGTGATCCGGTCCATGATTTCTTTCCTGGTTGAGTCTTCTATTTTTTTCTTGCTTATCTGCTTTTGGATAAAAGCTTCAATGGCGTGCATGCCCTTTTCGGCCTGCTGTTCGGATGCCTCGACCATGGCCGTTTGAAATCCACCTCTTGCGCAGACGATCCCGATTTGCGCGCCCATGGTGCCCATGCCGATAACGGCTACTCTATTGATGCTCATTTTTTCCTCCTTCAGTCTTGGATATCAGCCAGTTCAAGTACTCGCTTTTTGTATTCTTCCAACTGCGAGCGCATGGCGGCATTCACCACCATCTGCTGATTAGCCGTAGGCGCTCCGCCCTGGGAGGACTCGGCCACCAGAATATTCCCGATCCCGGTCAGGTATTCCATCATGCGCATCATTTTCATACGCTTTTCCGTGGACACCTCCGGGTTTGCCTTGAAGTACTTTTCAATCAAGGGCCCGATTACGGGATCATCCATGTCTTTCTGGGAGTGCATGCTCATGACGAGGCCGCCGGAGATATCGACGCCCATCCGCGCACAGAACCACAGGGCCTTGCTTGCCTGATACTTGCCCACATTGGCATACAAGGCGTTTGGAAAAAAGTTGCCCGACTCGGTGGTGTACCCTTTCTGCGCGGCGCCCAGAAGGCACCCATAGGACAGTTCGCTTTCAAAGCTCATCTCGGAAAGCTTGTCCCGGATATGTCCCGCTTTTCCCACGCCGTTATAATCCGCGATCACCGCGGACCCGCCCAGAAGAAGGTCGCGATGGCCGCATTTGCACGAAGATGTGACGCAGCGGAACGTGGGCGATACCCTTCCGACAAGGGTATTCGTGTACTCAACCTCCCCGCACATGAAGACCCTGTCCCAGGGGACGAAGACGTCGTCGAAAAAGATCTGGCAGGCATTATAGACGCCGTAGCGTTCGTTGCCGAAATCGCTGCCGGCCGCATCGGGCGCAAGTCGGCGAAAGTCGGGCGAAGGCAGTTGATGAACCAGCGTCAATCCCGGTGTGTCCGTGGGGACGGCGAATGAAACCGCATGGGCCTTCTCGTCTTCCCTCATCCCCCGGGTGGGCATAATCAAGGCCTCATGGGCAATGGAAGCCCCTGAAATCAGCACTTTTGCCCCCCGCACCACGATGCCGTCCTTTTTCTCGTCTACGATCCGGACATAGGCATCCGGGTTTTCCTGGTCCGCGGGCCGTTTGCTCCTGTCTCCTTTGGGATCGGTAATATAGCCTCCCACGGACAGGTCCTCCCGCTGGACCCTATCCCAATATGTGCGGAACCTTTTAGAATATTCCGTGCCGAGTTTCTTATCCATTTCAAAAGTAATGGATTCAAGCCCGTTTGCGATATTGCCCGACACGCACCTGGCACCGTGACACATCCCGTGCCGCCGCGCCATGTCCCGCATCAAATCGAGGCGTTTTACAAACACATCGACGTCCCGGTAAAGGTGGGTGAAAAAATTGATCTTCTCTCCTGATATGTGGGATGTCGTCGTCAGCCTGTCCTGATGTTCAGGATCATGGGCAAGGTCGTATGCCAGCGCCACGGCCTCCATGGCCGGGCCTGTAATGGGATGATCCACCTGGTTTTCTATCTTTTTTCCCATCAGGTAGACATTGATGTCCATATCCCTGATGCTGTCCTTGTATTGTTGCCCGGTCATCAAAGCCATGTCTTTACTCCTTTCTATACCCGTTCAGGGAATTTGCGGTTTTGTGGCGGAATCCATGTCATGGGTCGGAATGACCACGTCCGCCAGATCTTTGACCCTCATGGCACCGGCAAAGGCCTGAAAACTGTCTATATGGACACCGGGTGTCAATACCGGCCACACTTTCTTCATTTTTTCCGGAGGTGAGAAGTTGTCCTTGATAGAGCAAAAGCCGCTCAGTACGGCGTTACCCGCCGATGTCAGGAATGACACGGCCTGTGTTCCGGGAGAGTGCCCCGGCACCTTGAAGACCTGGATGCCGGGGAACAGTTCCGCATCTCCCTCAACCGCCTTGAAGTTGACATCCTCCATGATGTTTCCCCTCAGATAAGATCCGAGAAAAAGGGGATGAGGATTGCGGGAAAAGCTCAATTCTTCCTCTTGCACGAACACTTCCGCGTTTTTGCACTTGGGTGTATTGCCGCAGTGATCGAAGTGGAGATGGGTATGGATGACAACGTCAACCGTCTCAGGTGTTGCGCCGACCGATTCGAGGGCGTCTTCGAAACTGATCAACTCTTCGTAATCATTGTACCAGTACCTGCGCATCATATCCGGAGGCGCGCCCGTGTCCACAAGCAGATGCTTGTCATTTACCTTGACGTACCAACTCACGATGGGGATCCAGATCTCCTTTTCGAAATTCATCATATAGGTCATCATGGATTTGTTCATTTTCATCTTGCCGAGCATCAGGGGCTTAATCGTGTAACTCATAAATGGACCTCCTCTTTGATGAGAAAAATTTATTCCATCTGCGTAGCCGTCCCTTGGCGAAGACGGAAGCTGCTCTTTAGCGAAGCCGGGCGTGCCCCGGCAAAGCCGCCTTTTAGCGAAGCCGGGTCCTATGGGCCCGGATCTTTATGCTCCTTGAGAAGCCTGTTCATATCAATGGACCCCTTGGGCGTCAGGGGCATGTCGGACACAATCTCCACGATCGGGACCTTGTACGAGATGACATTGTCTTTGAACCATTTCTCGATGTCCTCGGCAACCGCCGTCGAGCCGGGGACCAGTTGGACAAAGGCCTTGGGAATTTCTCCTTTGACCGGATGGGGGATGCCGACAAAGGCGATATTGTCAATGTCGGGGCACTTCCTCCCAATGGCCTCCATTTCCCCGGAAGAGACCTGAAAGCCCGACACCCGTATGAGATACTTCTTTCTTCCGTACCAATGGAGATACCCTTCATCATCCAGCATGCCGATATCGCCGGTGTAAAACCACCCTTCGGGGCTGAAGTCTTCCGCCGTTTCCTTGGGTTTGTTCCAATAGCCTTTACAGCGCGATGGCGACAGGAGCGCAATCTCTCCCCGTGTTCCCGGCGGCAGTTCTTCCCGGGTATCGAAATCGGTTATCTTCACATCCACACCGATCCCGGGCGCTACGGTCCCGGCCAGGAATTCTTCTTTATGAGGCACTTCATAACCCACGCGGCCGCCATGCACACCCACGTTACAGACCTCACTCATGCCGAAACCATATTTGACGATACGTTTGCCGAACGTGTCCTTCCACCGCGTGGCAAAGTCATGGCTGAGCCAGATCATGAATTCATAGGTCATCCAGTGCTTGACCGAGGATAGGTCGGCTTTCCGCCATTCGGGGTGATCGATCCATTCCTGATAAATGGGCGTCGTGGCCATGACAAAGTCCAGGTTGCACGTTTCTATGGCCCGAAGTACCGCGACCGCGTCGTACCTGGCAAGCACCACAAGGCGAATGCCGTGGACGCAGGCCGGAAAAAAGGCCAGTGACAAGGCCCCCATGTGTCCGAGAGGCGTCAATGTGATGCTTGAATCGACATGGGTCAGATCGGAAGCCGTCATGCTCATCTGGTAGTTGTAGCATGCGGAAATGAGGGTGTTTCGATGGGTGTGCAATGTCCCTTTGGGCGGTCCGGTCGTGCCGCCCGTATACAGCACCAGTTCGTACTCATCCATGGATATGGGGATATCGGGCGGATTTGGCGGGTATGTCTCAAGCAATTCGAGAAACTCAAGGGTCCCGGGAAATGTCTGTTTCGGGGGCGCCATGACCGGGTGAAGGGGCAGGGTCGGGTTTTCAGGCAGGTAATCGTGAAAGCTGGTGACAATGACATCCCTGACCGATGTCTTTTCCCTCAGCCGCTCCACAACAGGATAGTTCAGGTCGAAGGCGAACACGAGCTGGGCGTCCGAGTCCGTCAGCTCGTATTCCATTTCCATGTCTTTGAAACCCGGGTCGGCCGTAAAAATGATGATTCCCAACCTTGCGGCGGCAATGTAAGCAATGCACCACTGGGGGCAGTTGTATGTGTACAAAAGGGCGCGGTCTCCCTTTTTGTACCCCATGTCCGCAAGGGCCGCGGCGAGCCTGTCGGCCGACTCATCCCATTCCTTGAAGGTCAATTCCCTGCCGTAGAAGTAAATGGCGACCTTGTCGGGCGTTTCCCCGGCATGCCGCTTGACGCATTCCGCAAGAGGGATTTCACCATAAGGGAATATGAAGTTCTCGGGCACGCCGGCCGGCCAGTTTTTCTTCCATAGATCGTGTTTGTCCATGGTTTGCCCTTCCTTTGTGGTGGACCCGGATAGGTTTTGCCCATCCGGGGCGAAATGAACCGGAGGTGAAAATCGGTTCAACTTTGATCGCACAGGTCCCTCTTTGAAAAGGGTATATATAAGACAGGGAAGCGAGATCCGGTTAACGGGTCGTTCACTCGATCGATCCGGAATTCTAGAAGTTCAGGATCTTTCTTGTTTCGCTCTCGGGCACGTTAAAGACCCTTTGCTCAGGCGGCGGCAGTTCATCATGTATCTGGTCGAGCGGTTCCTGTGTGAAAAAATCGGGCAACCTGTCCGTTTCAGGGCCCAGGCCTGCAGCCCGGTTAAATGCCACTTCTTCCTTAAGGACCGATTTGGCCTGATCGGCCAGATCGTCGCTGGTCCATGTCAGTCCGCAAAAGCCGTTCAGCAGGTTCGTGATGTTATCCATGTTCGGCTCGGAAAACAGACACAGACCGGCCGTGTCCATGGAAACCGCCTTGATCTGCAGCAGTCTCGACGTTTCGATCATTTCCGAAACACTGTCCGCGGAAAAAATGATCACACCCGTGTGGTCCGCGCCCTGGGGGCTGGTGGCATAGGACACGCCGGTGCCGATCTCTTTTCTGGGTTCGTGCGCGGGCACCCCCTGGCCTTTGACCGTGGGTACGCGGCTGATGCCGAAAACGCGGCAAGTGGTTTCCGTACCCTGCCCCAAAGTCCTGCCCAGGGCCGTTCCCTCGGCGATTTCGTCAAGCAGGGCCAGTGCCCCGGGGCCGTCCCCGAAACTGAAGACCCCCGCGTCAGCGGAGACGCCCAGCGCCACGCCCACCTCGATGGTGTCCAGGCCAAGGTCATCGCAGCGATGTTCCATTTCCAATATGATGTCCAGATCATCGATTCCCAGGTTGGCGCCCAACATGGCCGAGGACTCGTATTCAAATCCGGAGGTCACATACTTGCCGTTTTTGTCGTGCATGACATTGGAGCAGCGGACCACGCACCCGGGCATGCATATGTGACCGAAACTGCCGCCCCGCTCAGCGTTTTGTTCAATAACTTCCCTGCTGCCGATCTTGTTGCTTCCTTCAAAAGAGCCGGATTGAAAATTCCTTGTGGGGAGACTGCCGAACTTGCTGACCCAGGAAAGGCCTCCAAGGGTCCCGTTTTTGGAAACAATGACCGAAAACTTGCGCTCGACGACCTCCTTTGTAAAGGCCTTGCAGACCTCATGAAAGGCGTCCTTTTGCTTTGCCTCGGCCGGCTTGGTACCAGTATCGTCGATCACGATGGCTTTGACGCCCTTGGCCCCCATGACGGCCCCGAGTCCGCCCCGTGCGGCATGCCTTGCCGGGCGGCCTTCCGGGTCGGTCACGGCGACGGTTGCCGAGGCGAGCCGCATTTCTCCCGCCGGCCCGGTACACAGGATGCCGGCTTTTTCCCCATGTTCCCGGGCAAGTGTCGAAGCGGTGGCGTAATTGCCCAGGCCGGCCAGTTCCGGGGCCGGGAGAACGCTTGTTCCGTCCTTGGTCACCTTGATCACATAACATGCGCCCTTTTCGGCTGCGCCCTCCAGAATAACGGCCTTGATGCCCAGGCGTCCCAACTTGTGACCGGCAGTGCCGCCCACATTGGCCTCCTTGGTGCCTCCGGTCAGGGGACTTTTGGCCCCTACTGAAATCCGGCCCGAATTCGGGGCAATACTGCCTGCAAGCAGCCCGGGAGCAAAAATGAGTTTATTCTCCGCGCTTAATGGATGGCAGGTGGGAGGTACTTCCGAATAAATGATATGGGAACTGAGCGCACGCCCTCCCAGTGTATCGAAATCGGAAGGCGCCTCTTCCATCTTTACTTTCAAAGTCGTCATGTCCACCCTGAGCAATTTTCCCATGTTCACCTCCCTCTTTATTCTATCTGTAAAACCTGGTCCTCTGGGCCAGTCGAAGATCCCGTGTAGCGGGGGTCAGAGTTGTTTGGCTATGCCATTTCGGTAAAGCGAACCATGAAGTGACTACAGTTATGAGTTATGAGTGACTGGCTTGGTGGAGGAGCTTCGCTCATCCATCATATTACTTGCCAAAAAATCCTTAACTTTAGGCACTCTAGTCACTTCCAGGACTTGGTTGTTGCAAGGCCCCCTATCCGGATGGCCTCAAAGCCGGGAACTATGAATGTGTGTTCTCTAACCGTCCGACCCCTGACAGCTCACTTATCTGTTCCCGTGCGATCCGGGCGGCACCCAGGGCCGCGGTTATCTGCGGTTCGCGAGGTGTCAGGATTGTACAGCCGCTGACTCTTTCAAGGGCCTTGGCCACGCCGATGTTCATGGCGACGCCCCCGGTAAATACTACCGATGTCGCGTCGCCGATAAACCTCTGGGCCAGGGAGTAAACGCGTTTCGAGACGGCCGTAAAGATGCCTGATATGATCTCCTTTTCCTCCGCGCCCCGGCTGATATGATTGATCACTTCCGTCTCCGCAAACACCGTGCAGACACTGCTTATCTCTTCCCCGTCGCTTGTCGTATCTCCGGCCTCGGAAAAGGTGTCGAGATTCATGTCGAAGATACCGGCCATTAATTCCAGGTAGCGCCCCGTGCCTGCGGCGCATTTGTCGTTCATGGCAAAGGATAGAATCGTTCCCTCTTTTTTCAGTTTGATCACCTTGAAATCCTGCCCGCCGATGTCGATAATCACCTCGGCCTCGGGAAAAAGGCTTCTGATGCCTTTTCCCTGGCAGCTGATCTCGGATACTTTTTTTGCGGATTCCACCGAGTGTCGCCCGTAGCCGGTGGCTACCAGGAATGCGATGTCGTCCGGAACAAGTTGAATGTCCGCCAGTCCGAGTTCCATGATTTGTTCGCCGGCTTTGCCGGAATTCGCGCCGGTGGGGATGACATAGTGCCCGGCAATCCCGTCTTGGCCCAGAAAGACCAATTTCGTTGATTTTGAACCAATATCTAATCCTGCTGCATAGGCCATGATTTCGGATATTCCTTCATTGAGTATAGTGCTCTAGCGTGACCGGCGTTCCGGAATAGACGCTACGCCAGGATTTCCAGAAATGCTTCCACCCTGGTCCTGATGGATTCCAGATGACTCAAGGAGTAATCATCGTCGATCAGAAGCATGGGGATGTCGTTTTCGCTGAGGTAATCTCTCATGTCCGGATAATCCAGCTTGAAAGGGTCGCAAAAAGAGAGGGTATAGCCGATGACCCCTTGCACGTCGTATTCCCGTACCAGATCCAGCACATAGTCGAAACGGTGAATGTCGGGGCCTCGATCGGTTCGGGGGCATCTGAATTGCTCAAAATAGCCTTTCGTCAGCCCTTCCATGAGGCCATGGGATGTATCGATAGTTCGAAGATAGCTTTTTGTGCCGATGCAGGTGTCGTCGGAAACGATCCACGAACCGCAGCCTTCAATCAGTTCGAAGAGTCCGGCATCATCGATGATGCATCCCCAGAACAATATCCTCGGCAGCTTTTGGTTGCCGCGGGGACGGTCTTTGACTTCAGCCAGTATCTCTTTTAAAAGCGCGTTGAACTCCTCGGGCGGGATCGCCATTCCAACGATCAGGGTCTTGAACATGTCGGATCCGCTCAGACGGGGAGGCTGTTCCTTGCGAAGATCATATAATTCCCGAACCATGGCCCTGTTTTCGTTATAGAGCGAAATGGCATTTTGGAGGGCTTCATCCGTAATCTCAACGCCCCCGTATGTTTCAAGGCTTTCCTTGAAGAATTGGAGTTCTCTCTTGAAAAAGTCCAGCGACCAGGGCGTGACTTTGTGGGGAACATTGAGGCAGTAGTTGTATTCCGCGCTCTTGTAATAGTTCCAGATGCCATACAGCCTTTGCGCCGTATCGCAGCTGTGGGGAATAATCCTGCCGTCCAGGAAATCGAGATTCCCCTTTAAATCCTGCTCAAAACAGTTTCTGATATAAGGGCAGCCCAGCGGTTCCACATAATTATGGGCCTGCACGATCTCGTCACCCATCCGCCCCATAATCCGATAGGGGACCATCCCCGCCGCGGTGATGAGTTCCGGGGGCGCGAAATAACAGAGGTATCCGATGATTTTTTTGCCCTGTTTGCCATATTCTTTTACGAGATAGGCTTTGTCATTGTAAAGGTCGTTCAGTTTTTCAAAACTGTGACCGGCGCTGTTTCCCATCCTGAAACTCCTTCTGGTCAATTTGTTCCATTTGCAGAACCTGGTCAGCCCGTCGCAGCTGCCCTTTAGCGAAGTCGGGTCCTTTGGGCTAGGTCCGAGTGATTTGGCAATGCCATCCCGGAAATGCGGACCATGAAGCGAGCTAAAGTGATGGAGGAGCTTCGCTCATCCATCGTATTGATTGTCAAAAATTTCCTTAACTTTAGTCACTTTAGATCACTTTAGTCACTTGCAGGACTTGGTTGTTGCAAGGCCCCCTATGGGGGCGGCCTAAAAGCCGAGTTCTATGGACCCGGCTTCTTTACTAATCGAGCTTCCCGTATTTCAGTTGAGCAATGGTCTCTATAAACGGTTCCATCTGGGCCTTTACTTTTGAATCGGACCACGTTCGCACATCCGTCATATCGCTTTCGAAGATCAGGGCGGGGATGCCCTCATTTTCCAGAAGCGTCCGATAATGGACCTGTCCCCAGCTCCACGGCTTGCAAGAGCGGGTCCTGTGAAGGATGACGCCGTCAACATCGTATTCGTCGATCAGCCGGAGCAGCAGCCTGCTTCCGATTCCCTGTTGAAGCCCCGGGCTGCAGGTTTCCGGCATGGCCTCCGCACCGGTTCTGTGATGCCAGCACGTGTTCTGCCAGATGCGTTCGGCCAATCCCTCCAAAGGATCGTCAAGGTCAATATCCACGGGCGGCCCGATATAGTAAGCCCCTTCAAAGACCGTAATGGCGCCCGAGGCCTCCAGGTAATTGAAAAAGCCGAGACTATGCCACGGCGGAAGGCCATAGAAGGCGAGGCGGTATTTCTCGTCTTTCAGGACGCCGACGCCCCTGTCAACGCGGTCCTTGACTTCGTCATATACCTTTTCGAAAAACGTCAGAGCTTCTTCTTTCCCCAGCATGAACAACTGGGGGATGATACACGAGAAATAATCCGTCGATCCCATGGGGCAGGGTTTGGCCTTCCGCAACGCGTAAACCTTTCGCCAGCATTCAATTGATTTCTGGGAAATGGACATGATTTCGCGGAATCGATCGACGTCGAATTTCCTGTTGGTGTGTTTTTCGAGAAAGGCTACCTGGGACTTCAGGTCGGCCCGCAAATGCTGCATGTGGTGGTCGATCATTCTCGGATCGTCAATATCCCTGTCGATCGGGGGGCTCATGGGATCCGAATTGAACACGGGAATATGGAAGTAGCGGGTGCCTATGGTCTGAAACCACTTGAATCGCGGATCGCAAAGATACCCGGAGCCGAGCAGCATCGAGGCATTTGCCATCCCCCCCTGGGGCGGCGATTCCGGAGGCTCCATCCCCAAATCGCAGTAGCGCTTGCAATATCCCAGGGTGTTTGTCGCGTAGGAGCAGAGTTCGCTCGTATATCCCTCGGACTCCGCCTCGGCGATAAAACGGGGGGCAACGGAACGGGCCGCACACAGGGCCCCGAAGTTTTCCGGCCACTCGGGTGTGAGATCAAAGGCTTCCAGCAATTCCGTGGGCACGCCTTGCATGCACCAGGCCACTTTTCGTTTTTCAAGGTTCTCTCTGGTGTAAAACGACGGCAGGAGCTTTTTGGAATTTTTTACGCTCTCCAGGGACCTGACGGCTCTCGCCATCTCGCTTGCGGCATGACTCATGGTTCGGTTCCCTCGAAAATCTCATTGCCTATTTAGGCGTGATCGTCAAAAAAATTGACTATGCGTCCTGCTCGCTCACTCGAAGGAGTTCCTCTGCACTCCATGTCAAATGATCCACAATGGCCATGGTGAGTCGCTCCCGGTCTCCGGCAATGAAGGCATCAAAAATTTCCCGGTGCTGATCCATGACAATCCTGCTGGCTCCGGGTCTCTTGAACAGGGTCGAACGATAAAGGAAGGTGGCTTTTTCGAAGAGGTTCAGGACCGTATACAAAATGTGGATATACATGCCGTTGTGGCTGCTCTCCGCCAGTCTCAAGTGAAACTGCACGTCTTCCTTATGGCCGATTTCCTTGTCGCGATGGCTTCTCTCAAGGTCCAACAGGGCCTGTCGGATGTTTTGGGTGTCTTCTTCGTTAGCCCTTTCAATGGCCAGAACGCCCATTCCCGTTTCAAGAATCTTGCGCACTTCATTCAACTCAAAAATCTTACCCTTATCCTCATCAAGCACCTTTTCTATGGGCTCGATAATGGCCGTCGGCGTAATGGAATTGACATAAACGCCGGAACTTGTGGCGGTTACAAAACCCTCGGCCTTGAGGGCGGACAGGGCCTCTCTGAGAACGGGCCTGCTCACGTTCAACAGTTTACACATTTGACGCTCTGTGCCGATACAGGAGCCTGGCGACATATTTTGGCCGATAATGACATTCTTAATTTCTTTAATCACCATATCGGCTAAACTAACTTTTGTAACTGGTTTAAGCAAAATAAGCCTATGTTTGAATTGATAAAGTTTATAAAGGCTACGGAAATTCGAACTGGTTGTCAATAAAAATAGTTGTATGAATGGTATTTTTGTTAGTGGTCAGGCCACCATTGTGCTGTTATGGCGCCCTGGGGATTACCTGATCGGGAGCGTGATTCCGGACATCAGCCTCAATCTCAACTCCTTTGTACTTTAATTCCCCTATGGGGGCGGCCTCAAAGCCGGGTCCTATGGGCCCGGATCTTTACAAGTTGGGCTTGTAGAAATTCGGGGCACTGGATATCATGGTTCAATTCGGAATGCGGAGGATATATGATATGGGCGTGAAGGAATTTTACATACTGCCGGGTGGGTTCCTCACACTTGATCGGTCCATTTTTTTGACCGGTACGGATATGGGCAAAAAGGTCAAGGCGCCGGTTTATTCGGTTCTTTTCATGCACGACCAAGGGCCCATTCTCCTGGATGTCGGTTTGAATCCCGCCGGATTGAAGGATCCGGAAGGAGCGTGGGGGCCACGCGCTAAAGTGATCAAACCCGAATTCACGGAATCGGACGACATTCGCAACCGACTGAAACAAATAGGCCTGCCGGTGTCGGATATTAAAAAGGTGATCATAACTCACCTGCACTGGGACCATAGCGGTGGGTTGAGGTTTTTCACGCATTGCCCCATCATTCTACAGCAGGCGGAACTGAGATTTGCGTTCTATCCCGACAGAAATGTCTGCGCCCAGTATATGCGCAACCATTTTGATTATCCGCTTGATTTCCAGACGGTAGAAGGTGATCGGATGCTTGTGCCGGGGATTTCCGTGGTTAAAACACCGGGTCACACTCCTGGGCATCAGTCCGTTATCGCCAGGCTTGACAGTGGGTCTTTTTTCATTTTTCCGGGAGATGCGCTCCCCTTAATGGAAAATATTACACTGGGAATTCCCGCCGGCAATAACTGGAACAACGAGCAGGCCATGGACAGTATATATCGCCTGTCCCATTTTGCAGAGATCCTACCGGGTGAGATTATTTCCAGCCACGACATATCCATCTGGGAAACGCTGAAGAAATCTCCGGACGCATACAGGTGAATTCTGGTGGGGTTTCGGCATAAGGAGGATTATTTGTATGAGCGGACCGCTGAAGGGAATCAACGTCCTGAGTTTCGGTAGGGTGCTTGCGGGTCCTTATACGGCCATGCTGCTGGCCGACCTGGGTGCGGACGTTATTAAAATAGAGACGGGAAAAGACGGAGATATGGCGCGGCATAACGGGCCGTTTATCAATGATCTGAGTTCGTATTTTTTGAGCGTCAACAGAGGCAAAAAGAGCTTTTCGCTTAATATCAGACATGAAAAGGGCGTAGACATATTAAAGAGACTTATACGGGGGATGGACATCCTCATCGAGAATTTTCGGCCCGGCGTGATGAAGAAAATGGGGTTGGACTATGAGGACGCCAAAGAACTGAATCCCCGTTTGATCTATGTCTCCGTTTCCGGGTTCGGGCAGAGCGGCCCCTACAGCAGCAAGACCGCTTTCGATATGGTCGCCCAGGGCATGGGAGGTACGGTCAGCATAACGGGCGAACCCGGAAGACCACCCGTGCGCGTCGGTTACTCGATCGGCGACATGGGGGCAGCCCTTTTCGCCGTCACTGCTACACTGGCCGCCCTTTATGAGCGGACGGGAAGCGGCATCGGGCAACACATCGACGTGGCAATGATGGACAGTCAGGTGGCCCTGTGCGAAAACGCGTGCGCCCGATACATGGCCACCGGGCAAATTCCGAAACCGATCGGCGCCAGGCACCCCCTGGTGACGCCTTTTCAGGTCTTTCCGACCAAAACGGACGACATGGTCGTTGTCGCGTTTACGGACGAACAGTGGGGAAAAATGTGTGAAGCCGTTGGTCGGAAGGACCTTGCAAACGATGTCAGATACCATAGCATGCGCGCAAGAAACGAAAATCATGCGGAATTGGAATCGACCCTTTCAGAGGTGTTTCGGACTCTACCCAGGGACGAGTGGCTTTCCCGTTTTGAAGAATTCGATGTGATCGGCGGGCCCGTGAACAATATCGAACAGGTTGTGAACGATCCGCATGTGAAAGCCAGAGACATGGTCTTGGAGGTGGCACACGATCGCCTTGGAAAACTGAAGGTCGTGGGAACGCCGATGAAATTTTCGCGAACGCCTTGCGAGATCACGAATGCATCTCCCGACCTGGGAAGACACACCGAGGAGATCCTGGCTGAAAAACTCGGCATGTCTCAAGACGAGATCGGTGAACTCAGGGAAGAAGGCATTATCAATAGCCGTCAGCCTGGTTCAAAAGGAGGTTGAAAGACATGTCCAAACCGGGATTCTGGCAGGAGCATGCGACTCGACTGGCCGAGCGCCAATGGGATACGGAGGGCATTCGGGCCAGGCTGAACACCCTCAGGCAGAACGGATTTGCAGTCCAACGGCCGGACCTCGAAGCGATGCAAAACAATAGGGCCGAAGTTCTGGACCGGGTGCAGCTTCGCGGTGAAGAGTATGAATACCTGACCCACAGCTGTGCCAAGGGTTCGGCCCTTGCCCTGATGGAAGCCTTCGGGCTGGGCAATTGGGAGATCGTCCGATCCATGTCGCCTTTCCCGGGCTTCGGCATGACCGGCGGCATCTGCGGCGGGGTGACCGGCGGCCTGATCGCCCTGGGCCTTTTTTTCGGCAGCGACGACCCGGAGGATTTCAGGGGCACCGAACGCACCATGACGGCTGCAAGGACGTTCATCGCCCTTTTCAAGGAGGAATTGGGCTCCATCATGTGCCCGGACCTTCACGAGGACGTGGTTTTCGGAAAATATATGGACCCCCGCGCCGGCAGGGAGAATTTTGCCGAATTTCAGGAAGCGCGGGGATTTGAAAAATGCGCCATGCCCCCCGGCGTGGGCGCGCGCCTGGCCGCCGACATCATCCTGGCCGGCAACGACAGGGGAGGGCCCTGATAGGTTGTACCGATCCGGGGAGGAATGAATCAAGTGTAGCAGCTGGTTTAACGTTATCAGATTATGGGACGGCTCAAACATAGGATATGGGTTTGAAGGTAACCGGAACGGAGGTTCAAATAATTCTGATATCACGGTTCAAACCCTTTTTTCCGTCATCCGCCGCTAAAACGGGATCTTCGACCCGCGCCCCCCAGTCATCCCCGCGAAGGCGGGGATCCAGCCGAACGGGGATCTGGATTTCCCGTCGCTTTTTGGCGGGGAATGACAGTTCGTGTGTTGCATATGGAGGAATAAAAAAACGACTTCGGTTGAAATCAAGTTAAACTTGATTCA
>JAFDKD010000275.1 GCA_019307165.1 Deltaproteobacteria bacterium
ACGCCTTTGTCCCCGAAGATCCTGCTCAATTCCGAAGCTTCCATGGATTTCAGGTCCAGCATGTTCCTGGATACCAGGTCCAGCAGGATGCCCGAATAGCTCCGCTTCAAAGAGATGGCGGTCAGGAACCACACGGAGACGAATACCATACCCGCAATAGAGAGGTAGCGGGGGTGCATGAACCCCTCGGAGGCCATGATCAGCCCCGAGCCGATCAGAATTCCGACACGCACCACGGTCCCCCGCAGAAAGGGCCTGACCACGGAACGATAGGCCATGGGAACGAGGCCCATGAGCACGGCCCTGGCCGGGTTGTTGATGGTGGTCCTCAGGACATAGGTCGATACGCGCGCATACATGGCCGTGAAGATGTTGAAGTTGAACAGGAAGGCCAGAAACGCCACGATATAATTGAAGGGGTGAAACATGAGCGCCACCGGCAGCCCCCACCGACTGTATATCCTGCCCACGAAGAGGAGGATCACCAGGCTGATGACGCCCTGAAACCCCCGGAACATGCCGAAAAATTCGATCATCTTCCCTTCGGTAGCAAAGGAATGGTCAACGGCGAAATTGAACTGGTAGTTGAGAATGGGAACGACCACGTTCGGGAGCAGCGTCATGAACACGAGGAGCCTGACCAGCTTGGACTCCTTCAGCATGGGCAGCACTTTTTTGAACTCCGACACGATGGACGAACGGCGTTTGCCCTTTTTTGCCTTCCTGTCGGATACCAGCAGGGTGGGGTACCGGACGCCCATCATTCTCACCAGGAAGGCGCCGGCCATGGTGATGCCCAGATAGACGAAGAGCAGGTTGTCGAGCCGGACGAGCTTAACCAGGTAAGGGGTCCCGAAGCTGCCGATAATCGCGCCGAGGACGCCCCCCGCCGTGATCAGGGGAAAGAGCCGCTTGGACTGCCGGGTATTGAAGAGATCATTGGCCAGGTTCCAGAACATGAGGCCGAGGAGGATTTCGAATTGGAGCTGAAGGATGAAGAACACCAGGTAGAGCAGGTCGATGCCCATCGGGATCAGGAATCGAAGCCCGGTTACCGTGAGGCCGCAGATCATGAACATGTATGACAACAGTCGGGTACCGGGCACACGCCCCAGGATGCCGGTGATGAACCCCATGATGAAAAACGTGGAGATGGAGTTGACCATGAAGGCAACCGGCATGTATTCCACACCGAAACGTTTGAGAAAGGTGGTGCCGGCAAAATTGTTGAAAATAATGTTCGAGCTTCTGATGAGAAAATAGATGAGTATGGACCAAAGGAAAACGCCCTTTTCATCGGGATAGATCTTGAGCCATTTGCCGATATTCTTGAGCATTGATGCCTCGTTTCAAGGCGAGTGACGATGGAAACGTTTTTTGTTTAATGCCCGTCCGTAGATGATGAAAAAGGCCCTGGCCGTGTCCAATTCAGAAATGAGATATTTTTTCGATGAGCAAGGCTTTTCGCCGAGGCGTAATATATGGCAAAAGGCATAGGGCTCAAGGCTCAGGGGAAAACCCTGCGTTTCTTGAAGCCGGATACATCAGTTGCTTTGCGCCGTGTACCCTGCGCCCTGAGCCCTGTGTTTACCTCGCAGGTGGAAACCCGCGGAGAACACGGCTCATCAGAAAAAGAGCCATTTCCGGATGGGCACGCGTCGCCGATGAGCTTAACCAGCCGCGTTCAAGGAAGTCAAGATGTTTTCATAGATCGAAAATCCAAGGTTCAGAGGTTCAAGGTTCAGAGGTTCAGAGGTTCAGGTTCAGGGTTTCGTGTCGCGCGTTGCGGGTTGCGGGTCGCGCGGAGGTTGATTTTCTCTCGCAAAGAACGCAAAAGTCGCCAAGATAAGGCCATTCGTGGTCGTAATCGATTTCAATCATCATGGCTATCTGCTGCAGCGATCTCCTGTCCGAAGCATGGCGGGATTGGGACTCATAATGGTTTGAATTCGCTTCCATCGTTGTCGTCGTCGTTGTCGTAATCGCCGTAGGGCGCCCAACTCTCTCTGACACCGTATTCGAGTGAAACCCGATAGACGTCAAGCTGCTCATGACCGAACTGCATGATCTCCTCGATTACGACAACGACTACGAGCACCGCTTCGCTAAGCACGAGTACGCCAAAAAACGGCAGGATCTCGGACCCGCATCCCCCAGTCGTCCCCGCAGGCCGGAGCCGACGGTTATGACACCTTATAGATCTCCACGGCCTTGCTTTTCCCCCGTATGGCGGCAGGTCCAAGACCCTCCAGCGCGAATTCGTCCGGGGGCAGCAAGGCCATGGCGGCGTCGCTGATCAGAATGTCCGTGCCGAACTGCTTGTTCAGGTTCTGAATACGGGACGCCACATTCACGGCATCCCCGACCATGGCATATACCAGGCGGTCCGGGCTTCCCACACTGCCGGCCAACACCTCTCCGGTGTGAATCCCGACGCCGTGCCGGACGGGTTCCTTGCCGGCGGCCTTGCGATCCCCGTTCAGTTTCTCCAGCCGATGTCTCATATCGAGGGCCGCCCGGAGCGCCATTCGGGCGTGATCGTCTTCAGGGATGGGATAGCCGAACACGGCCTCTATCTCGTCACCGATATATTGAAGAACGATGCCGTTGTTTTCCTTGATGCTTTGCGCCATTTCAGAAAAATATGCGTTCAGGAATTCAACGACCTCTTCCGGTCTCCTTTTTTCCACAAACGGCGTATAGCCTCTGAGGTCGCAGAACAGAATCGATACCCGATGCATTTCGCCCTTTTGCGAGATTTCCCCTTTGAGGATTTTTTCGCTCACCTCGGGCGTCATGTATTTGGCGAAGCTCAACCGGCACATATCGCGCTCGCGCAGGCCTTCCATCATGTCGTTGGTTTTTGCCGCGATGACGCCGAATTCATCGTTGCTGACCACCGGGACCCCTGCCTGATAATCGCCTTGGGCGAACCGTTCCATGGCCTTCAGCTGGTTCTTCAGGACCAACCTCATATTCCCGGAGTACCGGGTCAGGATGCTCAGGCTCAAGCCCAGCAGGACGAGAAAGGCAAACACGATCTCCTTGAACACGCCCATGTAAATATTCGATCCCAAAGCGTCCCTGTTGGCAAGGAGGAAGTTGATGTCCATGAAGACCATAAGGAGGACCACCAGTGTCATAAACAGCAGAACGGTAACCATGAAAAAGAGCATCTTGGCACTGACCGAAAGCATTGCCGCGGGATTCGGCGCGTTTTCCCCGCCGGTCTCTCCCAGTTGCACGATGTTCCGGCGCTCCGCGGTCAGATAGCTGAGCATCCCCCCGAAAAGGCCGAAACAGGCGCAACCCATGACGACCTTCACCCCGGTGGCCAGGGGCGATTGGAAGTAAAACACGTAGTTCAGGGCCAGCCAGACGCCGATCCCCAGCCATGTTGAAAAATCGGCAATAAACTCCCGTCGCGGCCGTGAGAAAGTCGTTTGCGAGGCTCGCGACACACGTTGTATCCTCACGAATGCCCACCGCCTGAACGGGAGGGCGATCAAGACGGGGAGCAGTGTGCTTATCGAGGCCTTGGCATACCCGAGGCCCTCCAGAAAAGGTCACACCTGGGCCCCATATACGATCAGGATGACTGAAAATATGAGATAGTTGGCTACGATACCGGTCATTGCTTAGAGTCCCCCGGAAACGGTTGTCCGATTGTCAACTTAGGGCAAAAAATTAATTTTAACATATCGTTCGGCGTTTTTCATTCCGTTTGTTGACAGGCAAGCGCGGTTGCCATAGTCTCCCACATGACGGGGCTTCGGGGTCATGAAGTTTCATATGAGTGGGTGAATATCGCGTTAACCAACATTCGTACTCGTGCTCAGCGAAGCGGTAGTCGTATTCGTTGTCGTTGTCGTAATCGAGCAGATCATGCAGTTCGGTCGTGAGCAGCATGACGTCTATCGGGTTTCACTCAAATAGGCCGTCAGAGAGAGTTGGGCGCCTTAAGGCGATTACGATTACGACAACGACAACGAATGTTGTCAGTTTCATACGAGGGAATATGACTTCGCCGACGTTCTACTATATCAGCGCAACGCACGATCGGTTCACGGACGAAAAAATGCGGTCGGAGGCCCGGGCGTTGGGCCTTGAAACGGTGACGATCGATCCGCGCAAGACCCGCATCGCCATAGACGAAAACGGGGGCGCCCGAGTCATTGAAAGCGGAAAAGATCTCTTCATCGATTCGGATGCGGTTGTGTATCGGAAGTCCATATTGCCATTTGCGTGGGTGATCCAGAAACTACTTATGGATCGGGGCGCAACGGCCGTCTCGGGCAAGCGGCTCGATTCAGGGAAAGCCGGCATGGACAAGCTGGGGGATTATATCTTGCTGGCGGGGAGAAATGTCCGGGTGCCTCGGACCATAACCGTCGGCAACCTCGATCAACTGGCGGAGGCGCGGGACGACCTGGGCAACCGTTTCCCTCTGATCCTCAAAAAAGTCTCCGGGACCCACGGCATCGGCGTCTTCCTGGCGCCTACCCTCGAAACGCTCAAGCCGATCGTAGAGTATATCCTGCAGGGGGATGACACGGCGGTCGTGCTTCTCCAGGAATTTGTCTCGTCTTCAGAAGGCAAGGACATCAGGGCCGTCGTGCTGGACGGTGAGATGATCGCGGCGGTGCTCCGGGATAACAGGGGCAGGGACTTCCGGGCCAACGTGTATCAGGGCGCCGTACCCGGGACCGTAACGTTGGACGACGACCAGAAAGCAACCGCCGTTCGGGCCGCGACGGCGTTGGGCTGCGAACTGGCCGGGGTGGACCTGTTGCTGGGACGGGACGGCCCTATAGTGGCGGAAGTCAACTCTCCGTGCGATTTCAGCTTTGTTGAGCAGACCACCGGGATTCCGGTAACCCGGCGGATTTTGACGTTTCTGATGGAGAAGCACAAGGCACGGCGGAATGCGGATTTCGGAATTGGGAATTAGGAGATCAGAGGTCGGAGGGCGACTGTAACAGAGAATATCGAATATCGAACAAGGAATGTCGAATGACGAAAGTATCCCCTGTAGGAGCGGTTTTAACCGCGACTGTTGCCAAGGCCGGAAAGTCTCTCGCGCGGGAAAAGTAGAAGGTGGAAGGTGGAAGAAATGATTGAGGGATTAACCCGTAACGCGCAACCCGCTTGTCACGCCTTCCGTCCCATGGCCACACGGTAGCGGCCCGAGTAGTCGCGAATCCTCAGACTGCTCGCGTATCCTTTCATATCGTCCATCAATCGAAGTGCCTTTTC
>JAFDKD010000276.1 GCA_019307165.1 Deltaproteobacteria bacterium
GACCCTGCCCACCGCATGGCCATGGACCAGTTGCCGTTGTATGTGGAGGATGTTGTTTCGGCCCAAAAGGACCAGGGGCCCGGGGTGCTGCTGGGCATTGAAACGGACTATTATGAGGGATGCGAGAGGTTCCTGAGGGATTGGATCAATACCTGGAAATTTGACATGATCATCGGATCTGTCCACTATATCGATGCTTGGGGATTCGATAACCCCTCGCAGCGCCAGGTGTGGGCCTCGCTGGATGTGACGGCGGCCTGGCGGACCTACTTCGGTCTCATAGGCCGTCTTGCGGGTACCGGTTTCTACGATGTCGTGGGACATTTGGACCTGCCCAAGAAATTCGGCTATCGCCCGCCGGACAGGACCTTGGAGGAGATGGCAAAGCCTGCGCTCGACAAGATCGCGGGCGCCGGCATGGGCATTGAAATCAACACGGCAGGGTTGAGAAAACCGGTGGGCGAGATATACCCCTCTGCCTTGCTTTTGACACTGGCAAGGGAAAGAGACATTCCCGTCTGCTTCGGTTCCGACGCGCACAGTCCGGAGGAAGTGGGGGCTGGATTTTTAGAGGCCGCTGAGTTGGCCCGGGAATGCGGGTACACGCACTATTTCCGCATCAGCCGGCGGAAAATGCGTCTTGTGCCACTAAAAAATGATCTTTTTGCTTAACAATCGCCTGATCGGAACTGAAAACTGCCCCGAAATGCAGGGATTGATATCGGAATGTTGTTTAAAATCATATCGGGAGGACAGACGGGCGTAGACAGGGCCGCCCTTGATGCAGCTATTGACATGGGGCTCGAGCATGGGGGCTGGGTCCCTCTGGGGCGTCGGTCGGAGGCCGGGCCGATACCCGAAACGTATCATGTCAAGGAGACGGCATCGGAAGATTACGCTGAACGGACCAAAAAAAACGTCATCGACTCGGACGGGACCCTGGTCATTTCTCGGAAAAAACTCAGCGGAGGCTCCAGGTTGACGCGCTTGTTGGCCATGGAGCACGGGAAGCCGACGCTGCATATCGATTTGAGCAATATCCCGGCCTTCAAGGCCGCAGGAAATATCAATGACTGGGTTATAGCCGACAAAATCGGTGTCCTTAACGTGGCGGGCCCGAGGGCAAGTCAGGACAGCGGCATTTACGAAGCGGCAAGAAACCTTATCAAGGCGTTTCTCTACCTATACCGGATGAAGGCCCATTCGCCCGATAAGGTGCAAGAAGGCCGTCTTTACCCGAAAACGACTGAGGAGGCGGTGGAGCGACTTATAGCGCAGATGACCCTGAAGGACAAAATTCGTATGGCGCGAATGGGACAAGATGAACTGGCGTCGCTTTCGGGCTCTCTTGGGGAATACATCGAGAACAGGTTCGGACTGCGCTTCGGAAACCGCCAACTGCTCGATTCCTGTGATGGTGCTTCTCGAAGGAATAATCCCGATGCGGAGGGCGCATCCACTGTGATCATGCTCATGCTGTGGGAGCGTTTGCGCGAAACTCACATGATCAGGCGGGTCAAGTGATTTTGTTCCGTCTATCGGCTGCAAAGGAGGCGGCGGATGTCTTTGGAGAAAACGACCTCAAGGAAAATTATCAAGTCCAGGTTAGCCATGATGGGAGAAGGGGTCATACCCAAAAAGGAACTTGAAGGCATTACGGATGTACAGCTGAAAATATTTCTGACCGAACCCAACCCGGACAAATGGCCCCCGGAACTCTCTCACCTCAAAAAATATGTGCCGGAGGATACGGCGGCATAACACTGCTGTCCGAATCCGGCACAATCGCTGACACCTCTTTACTTGAAATCTAAACACACTGACGCTCACCCTCGTTTGTTATGGGGACGCTGCCCCCCATCTATTCAAGCGGAGACATCAGCGCCCGTGCGGTTCTCGACGTTTGCAACGTTAGGGAGTGTTGCCCGCAAAGCCTTTATGCGCTCGAGAATCGGCGGATGGCCGTAATCCAGAAAGACCTTGAGCGGATGAGGTGTGAGATTGGATAAATTATCCACGGAGAGTTTCTTGAGGGCGCTGATCAGGGCTTCAGATTTTCGGTAAGTTTTGGCGGTAAATCCATCCGCTTCGAATTCAAAACGCCTGGACAACATGTTCCCGAATACGGACAGCGCCCTTTCGATGGGAGCATAGAGAAAGCCGAAGAAGACCAGCCCGGCATAAATGGATGTCCTCTCCATTTGAAAGGCTTCGAACAGGCCTGCATTGTTGATGAAAAGAGACAGGATGAAAAACATCAAGCCGGTTGTGGCGACGGCCATCCCCAAGGTCTTATAAATGTGCCACTTTTTATAATGCCCCATCTCGTGGGCCAGAATGGACACCAACTCCTCGACCGTGTGCTTTGAAATAAGCGTGTCAAAGAGCACGATCCTTCGAAATCTCCCAAAACCCGTGAAAAATGCATTGGCCTTGGTGGATCGCCTGGATCCATCCATGGTAAAAAGACCTTTCATCTTGAAATGCATGGATTGGGCGTATGCCTCAATGCCGTCCTTGAGTTCGCCGTCCGCCAACGGCTCGAATTTGTTGAAAAGGGGCATGATGACCACCGGGGCGATGAACATCAGAAACACCTGGAAAAGCGTTACGGCCATCCAGCAGTAAAACCACGCCCAAGGCCCCGCCTTTTGAAATATCCACAGGACCACCGCAAGCACAAGGCCCCCGATGAGCACGCCCAGGACCCAGCTTTTCAATATATCCTTGATAAAGGTCCCCCACGTTGTCCGGTTGAACCCGTATTTTTCTTCGATAACAAATGTATCATAGATAGAAAAAGGGAGAGAAATCAGCTGGGAGGCGGCCAGGAGGATACCGGCAAATATCAGGCCCGTCGGGATCATCCCGAGACCGAACCCCGAGGCGATCCGGTCCACGGCGTTGAAACCGCCGAGCATCAGAAAGGCGATGGTGAGAGGCGTCAGGATGCTGTCGCGTACGATGCCGAACCGGGTGTTCTCTTTCGTATAGAGTTGCGACTGCCTGTATTTTTCCGGAGGGTAATATCCTTCAAACTCCTCGGGCAGATCGGTCTTGAGATGCCTCAGATTGAGGGTGTCCACGACAAGATCGAGGGCATAGCCCCCGATCATGATGGCAAGTATCAGGACGAGGTATGCGTTCATCGTTGGGCCCCTGTTTTTCGCTGAAACTCGATCAGCGTGACCTCGGGCGGCGACAGGAACCTCATGGGCGGTCCCCAGGTGCCGGTCCCCCGGCTCACATAAAGGCTGGACTTTCCCGGCAGTTCGTAAAATCCTTGGTGATACGGAAAGGCCAGCATGACAATCAGTTTAAAGGGAAAGATCTGACCGCCATGCGTGTGCCCGGAGAGTTGCAGGTCAAATTTCCCCAGGCTTTTCTTGTTGACCCTTGGCTGGTGTTTCAACAGCAGGGTCAAATTCTCCCCGGGAATGCTTTTCAAGATATCCTCCTCAAGGGGAAACGCGGTCATGCCATACCGCCGTGCCGTCGGGTCGTCCACCCCGACTAGGTTGATCGCGCCGGCCACGGTCACCGCCTCGTTTCGGAGCACCCTGAACCCGGCATCCCGTGTAAAAGACAGCGCTTCCTTCAGACCCGCGTAAAATTCGTGATTGCCCGTCACCGCATATTTCCCGTAGGGCGCGTCCAGGGCCCTGAACAGGTCCGCCGTCCTGCCCGGGTCGATGAGTCCCCGGTCGACCAGGTCTCCCGTTGAAAGCAGGAGGTCCGGCTTGAGGCGGGTAATGCATTCAGCGATTTTCTCGGCCAGTTCCCGGCCGGAAATGGCGCTTAAGTGGACATCCGATATCTGGACGACACGGAGCGAAGGAAGGCGCCGGGGCAGCTTTTCCGTTTCAATGGTAATGATCTCGGTTCGGATGCGACCCGCGTCCATAACGCCGTAGAGCATAACACCCATGACGGCGATACACGTTGCCACAAAACCGAACAGCGCGGTGGGTCTCGCCTTTGAAAGCCCGGTGGCAAGAAATTTCGAAGCCAGATAGAGCAGGCCATCCGCCATATCCACTGCCACGTGTATGGACACGAAAAGAAACAGCGACCCCATCCACAGGTACCCTATGTAGGCAATCGCTTTGGAACCCGCGTCCATTCCGGCATGGGCCGACAGATGAACCAGAATAGGGGCAAGCAGGAGGAGCAAAAGGAGGAAGCCCAGCATGACCTTCCAAAGAGGCGTTATGACAAATGCGTGGGCGACCTTCCAGTAGAAGTAGAAATGGAGCAAGCCGTACAGGCTCAAAAAAACGGCAAGAAAGAGTAGAAAAGCGCTGAGTGAACGCATTGATCAGTTAATGGCCATATTGGACACTGCGGGTGCTTTTTTTTTCACTTATGGACCGGCATAGGTTGAATACCGGCCCCCGTCCATTTTGGCCGGATCATAGGCAAACGCCCGGACCATGTCAAGTTATGACCCGGATCGCGTCGCATATTTCAACTCCCCGGCCGTGTCTCTGGTGGTGGCATAGAGGGCGAGCGACGCCAGCACGGCCCCGAGACAGATAAAAAAGGCGGTCTGGTAGGCGTTGCCGCCGGAGGCCGGGGACGCGGTTATGCTTTGAAGAACATCACCCAGGGAATGTATGAAAAAAGGGAGATGAAAAACAGGGAGACGCCGATGCCGAAAACGACCCATCTCCTGTTGACGGTTGACATGTCCGAAGCGTTCAACATATGCCTGCCGGAGCCTGTATGGTTTCCATCCTGAAATGGCCTTATGCCCATAATATTATCTATGGAGGCAATGGACCTTAACGACCCTGTTTCGCCCACCCCAATTACCGGGCGCTTGCGTGGTCGTCCTTATATCAATTTTGAACTGAAAGGGAAAACAAGAAGCCCCTGTTTCCAGCCTCCGGTCTTTTTATGATCGGTATATTTCAGAAGCGCCAATGATGGTGGATCAGCGCCCCTTGAGATCCCGAGGATCACGTGCTAGGGTGCGCCCAATGAAATCCCTGTTCGTGAAAATCCGGAAAGTGCAAGGCAGATGGCGAGAGTGGAAATCGAGGCAAGGGAAAATGAACTGAACAACAGTAGGGGAGCATATGAGATTCGACAAGACTGGAAAGATAATCGATGATTTTTATGTCCTGGGCAACGCCGGGAACCCGGTCTACCTGTTGGACGGGCCTAAACCGGTCCTTTTCGATTCCGGATTCACGGCCCTGGCGCCGTGGTACGAAAAGGATATCCGAAAGATACTCGACGGCCGCTCTCCGG
>JAFDKD010000965.1 GCA_019307165.1 Deltaproteobacteria bacterium
GGCCCCGCCGGAAAAGGGACTGGACGGGTCCACGGCCACAACGCCGACCTTCATGTCCCTGCCCCGGAACGCCTCGATCAGCAGGTCGATCATAGTGGACTTGCCGCTGCCGCCCGACCCGGTCAGGCCGATGATCTTGGCCTTCCCCAAGCGGGGGTAGATCAGTTTCATGAGCGGCCCGATTTTTTCCGACCGATTTTCGGCCATGGTGATCAACCGGGCCGCCATGCGTCGGTCGCCGGCCACAAGCCGGTCCGCCATTTCTTCCAGGCGGATCTTTTTTTTGGCGGCCATGGGTTATTCCTCTTCCCGCACGTTTTCCCGGATGTAACCGACAATGTCATCGGTCAAGGTCCCGCCGCGGAAGACCTCGTCCACGCCCATGTCTTTCATGACCGGGATGTCTTCAGGCGGAAACGAGCCGCCCGCCACGAAAAGCACGTCGTCCAGCCCCTCCTTTTTCATTTCGGCCACGATCTGCGGCGTGAAAACAAGATGTTCGCCGGACAGGTAGCTGATGCCGATCACGTCCGCGTCTTCATCTACGGCCGCTTTCACTATGCCTTCCACGGTCTGGTACATGCCGAGATAGACCACTTCCATGCCCGCCTTTTGCAGGAGGGAGGCCACCACCTTGGCGCCCCGGTCATGTCCGTCCAGACCGACCTTGCTGACCACGATTCTTATTCTCTTGTTGCTCATGTCTATACCCTTCTTATGTTTAAACAGTCTTTTGTATTACTATACACAGCGTCACAACAAATTGCGAATCGCTTGTTAAGATCGCCGGCGATAGAGCTATTTTGAAAGACTGTATTCTGTAAACCGCTGTGTATGTATGCGCAAGGATTTATAGTCTGTCATTCCCCGCCAAGAAGCGGCGGGGAATCCAGTTCCCCGTTCGCCTGGTTCCCCGCCTTCGCGGGTCGAAGATCCCGCCGCTTTCTGGCGGGGGATGACGGGAAAAACCTTGTACTGAAATGTCAATCGATTAACAGGATGGAGGGTTTAGATTGGAGCCAAATATGGCGTCCCAATTCAACCCGCCGCCTTTTTGACGTCCGGCGATGGGCCGAACGGGGATTCCAGAATATTCATGGGATCGTAGGAATAGCCGTATACCTCCCGAACCGTGCCCACGAGTTCGGCGGTGGTGGCAAAGGCCCGGGTCGCCTCGATCATGGCCGGTAGGGTGTTGCGGTCCTCTTCCGCGTCTTCCCTGAGGCGCTTGATGGCATCGGCGACTTTTTGATGGTCCCTGGTTTCTTTCAGCTTTATGCAGTCTTCAATCTGCTTGCGCGTGGAAACTCTGGAAACACGCTGCACACCCAGCGGGGTCTCGGTTTCCGGTTCAGATGTAAAGATGTTTACCCCGACGGTCAGTTTTTCGCCTTCGTCGATTTCCTGCTGGCGTTTGACCGCCTGCTCGTCAAACTGCCGGTCCAGCCATTCCGTGCGGATGGCCTCTTCCATGCCGCCCAGGTCTTCAACCTGCTGCATTATCTCCAGGGCCGCTTCCTCCATCTTGTCCGTCAGGCTCTCCACATAATAGGACCCGCCCAGGGGATCGGCCACATTGGTGACACCGGTTTCATAGGCAATGATCTGCTGGGTCCTGAGGGCCTGAACATGCCCTTTGTCGGTGGGCAGGCACATGGGTTCGTCATAGGAGCAGCAGTGCAGGGACTGGACCCCGCCCAGTACCGCGGCCAGGGCCTCGAAGGAAATGCGCACCAGGTTGTTGAGGGGCTGCTGGGGGACCAGGGAGCACCCGGCGGTGTGTACGGCAAATCGGAACTGCATGGACCGTGGGTTTTTGGCGCCGTACTTTTCCTTCAACAGCCGCGCCCACATGCGTCTTGCCGCCCGGATCTTGGCGATTTCTTCAAAAAAATCGATGTGGCATGAGACGTAGAAGGTGAAGCGGGGCGCGAATTCATCAATATCCAGGCCACGCCGAAGTAGTTCGTCAATGTAGCACATGGCGATCCCCAGCCCGAATGCGATTTCCTGGGGCGCCGTGATGCCCTGTTCCCTGAGGTCATACATGTTGACCGTGGTGTAGTACCATTTGGGCATATGCCGGGTGCAGAACTCCATCACGTCCGATCCGAGTTTGACGGACAGGTCATGTGGGCAGGCGGGCCTGAATCCGCAGTACCTGAAGTGTATGGGGTCGTTCTGGATGGAGCCCCTGAGCGTGCTGATATCATATCCCTTGTCCTGGGCCACGGCCACATACTGGGCCATGGAGACCGCCGCCACAGTAGAGGCGGTGATGACCGACCAACTCACTTTGTCCAAAGGGATATCGCCGACCAAGATTTCCATGTCTTTGATGGACGAGATATTGACGCCGGTCAGCCCCACCTCGTCTCTGGCCCGGGGATGGTCCGGGTCCAGCCCCATTTCGTAGGTCACATCCGCGATGGTATTCATGCCCATGGCGCCCT
>JAFDKD010000277.1 GCA_019307165.1 Deltaproteobacteria bacterium
CCGGAATCGTTTCAGGGGGATCCGGCCGGTTCTGGAAGAGAGAAGAGGAAAGGCAAGCGGAGCTGGAGGCAAGCCATTGGATGCGATCGCTACTGTAGAGCGAAACATGAGTTGGACCAGGTTGAAGGAAGGCTTCTCCCGAGCCCTTGACAACCCCAACATCCTGGGGTTTCTGTTCGTGGCCCCGGCCGAACTCCTCCTCCTGATGTTTCTGGCTTACCCCTTTATTTTGGGGCTCTGGCTGGGCGTTACCGACACGGTGGTTGGAAGCCCAGGCAACTATATCGGTTTTGAAAATTACATCAGCCTCACGCAGGATCCCACCTTCTGGCTGATCGTATTCAACACCCTTTTCTACACGGTGGTGGCCGTCTTTCTGAAGGCCGTGCTCGGGATAGGCCTGGCCGTAGTCCTGAACCGCGATTTCAAGGCTAAAGGACTGGTCCGGGCCATCGTCCTCCTGCCCTGGATCATCCCGACCGCGCTCAGTGCCATCTGCTTCTGGTGGCTCTATGATTCCACCTTCAGCGGGATTTCATGGGCCCTGGTGAAACTGGGCATCACGGACCACTTCATTGATTTTCTGGGCGATCCGTGGAATGCCAGGTTTTCCCTGATTGCCGCCAATGTATGGCGGGGTATCCCGTTCTTCACGATTGGATTGCTGGCCGGACTCCAGACCATTAACCCGGACCTCTACGAGGCCGCAGACATCGACGGTGCGGGCGCCTGGAAGAAATTCCGGAAGATCACCCTGCCCTTGCTTACGCCGCTGCTGACCGTGGTGACCGTCTTTTCAATCATCTGGACCTTTGCGGATTTTCAGTTGGTATGGATCATTACCAAAGGCGGCCCCGCAAACACCACGCATATATTTGGGACCCTCTCCTTCCAGAGGGCCATGTCGGGGGGGCATTTAGGCGAGGGCGCCGCCATCTCGAACTTCATGTTGCCGATACTGGTCGCGTGCGTGTTGATCGCCTTCGCTTTCCTGAGGAAAGAGGATTAAAACATGGCGGCGGAACGCTTTCGTTCAAAATTCATAAAATTCTATGTGCCTCTCGCGCTGTACCTGGTTTTTCTGCTCTTTCCCTTCTACTGGATAGTCAACACGGTTTTCAAGTCCGACAATGAACTCTATAACCTTGACCTCAACCCGCTCTATGTTCACAACCCCACGTTGGACAACTTGGTGCGTCTGTTCACCGAGACGATCTTTCTCAGATGGATGGCCAACACCTTTTTTGTGGCGATATTCGCCACCCTCATTTCCCTGGCGACCAGCCTCCTGGCTGCCTACGCCATTCAGAGGCTCAGGTTCAAGACCTCCGGACCGACCGGTGTCGCCATATTCATGGGCTATCTCGTTCCACAAACCATCTTGTTCATCCCCCTGGCACAAATCATTTTCAAGTTCAGACTGTGGGACTCACTCTGGTCACTGGTACTGACCTATCCCACTTTCCTCATCCCGTTTTGCACCTGGCTACTCATGGGGTATTTCAAGTCGATCCCCCAGGAGATGGAAGAATGCGCCATGATCGACGGCGCCAGTCGGATCAAGGTTTTCAGAAAGATCATTCTTCCATTGTGCCTTCCCGGCGTCCTCTCCGCGGGGATTTTTTGCTTCACACTGTCGTGGAACGAATACATTTACGCCCTGGCTTTCATCTCGACGACGAACAGTAAGACCGTCCCCATAGGCCTGGTCACGGAACTTGTCAAGGGAGACGTTTTCCACTGGGGCCCGCTAATGGCGGGAGCGCTCTGCGCATCGTTACCCGTTGCCCTGGTCTACGCATTCTTCGTTGAACATTATGTTGCCGGGATGACGGGCGCTTTAAAGGAGTGAACGCTTATGGCAGATGTAAAACTTGAAAACGTCTGCAAACGCTTTGATGACGTGGTGGCGGTCGATGATTTCAATCTCACCATCGAGGACAAGGAGTTTGTCGTCCTGGTGGGGCCGAGCGGATGCGGGAAAACCACTACGTTGAGGATGATCGCAGGACTTGAGGGAATCACCAGCGGCAGTATCCTCATTGGAGACCGTGTCATCAACAATCTGCCCGCCAAGGACCGGAACATCGCCATGGTATTTCAGAACTATGCCCTTTATCCCCACATGACCGTATACCAGAACATGGCCTTTGGTCTGGAAATGCGGAAAAGGCCCAAGGATGAAGTCCAAAGGCGCGTCCAGGAGGCGGCGGAGATACTCGGCATCCAGGATCTGCTGGTGCGCAAGCCCAAACAACTCTCCGGGGGGCAAAGACAGCGGGTGGCGCTGGGGCGAGCGATCGTAAGGAAACCCGAGGTATTCCTTTTTGACGAGCCTCTCTCCAACCTGGATGCAAAACTTCGGGTCCAAACCCGGGTTGAACTCAAAAAACTCCATGAGCGGCTGAAAACAACCGCCGTCTATGTAACCCACGATCAGATCGAGGCCATGACCATGGGGGACCGGCTCGTGGTGATGAAAGACGGCCTCATCCAGCAAGTGGGCACCCCACTGGAACTTTACAACGCCCCGGCGAACAAATTTGTGGGGGGCTTTATAGGAAGCCCCGCCATGAATTTCTTTGAGGCGGAGCTGACAGCCTCAGGGGATTCGCTGTCCGTTCAGACAGGCAGCTTCAGCATCGACCTGCCATCTGAGAAGGCCAACTTGATTAAGGGGTATGGAGAAAAGAAGGTCATCGTAGGTATCAGACCGGAAGATCTCTCCGAGACCGGAGATCATGTTCCAGGGAAAACCATCCCGGCTACTGTGGAAGTCGTGGAGCCCATAGGCAGTGAGACGTATGTTAACGTGAGTGCTTCAAATCTTCCCCTGGTAGCCGGATTAGGGCGAACGACCCAGGTAAAACCTCACCAGAGCATTTTCCTCGAACCTGCGACGGACTATCTTCATCTTTTTGACATCCGAGATGAGAAGGCCCTCTTTAGTAACGAACAGGGCTGAATTCGAATCGGACGGGCAAATCTCCTTCGAGATATTTCTCAAAGTGTCTCTTATTTTAAGGAATGAGACATTTTGTCTGGTGGTTCAGATCCTATGCGAAATTTCAAAGCACTTAATACGAATCACACGAGCTTTACTGTATCCAATCTCGATCGTTCCGTTGCCTTTTTCAGAGATGCGCTCGGTTTCGAAATAATTTCAAAGGCCCTAATAAAGGGGCAAGGGTCGCCTACCTTCGCGACCGGGACGGGATTACAATCGAATTCATCCAACAGCCCCTAAAATCCGCCTGAGGGAAAGGCAATCCGGCTATTTTTCTAGATAGGTGAATGCCCTTGTCGGACATCAGGCGGACGACAAGGTGAATTTGGATCCTACGGCGTTGAGGATGAAGGATGTCTGGAACTCCTCTGCGAACCGCTTAATGGCCTTCCATCCCGTGCAGTGCATCGGGACAATGATTTCTGGTGCCATCTTTTTCAATTCTATAATCGTCTCTTCGAGAGCCGGTTCGAATGTGGGACCGGAGAGATGAAAACCACCCAAAACGGCATGTACCTTCTGAATGCCGGTGATCTTTTTGGCGAACATCACTGTGTTAATAATACCAACATGAGCGCAACCGGAGATGATCACCAATCCTTGTCCACTGGAGGCTCAACGCTTGCTACCTTCTGGGGACATGAAACCATGACTTCCTCCCAGAAGGTTGAGGTTATGCTGTTGGGTTACGATTCAACGAATTGAATGACGTTCACAGGATACCGGATAGACAGAATGTCCTTGACAAACACTAAAATTTAAGGTAGGTAGAGATCATATAAGCATTTAATATAAATAGAAAAATCAGACTTTGTTACGTATTACTGCTATATACCCCTATTTTGCCTGCGGAGGCGAGTGGCTTTGATATCCAGAACTATTATGTATCGCGCAGCCAACAACCCCTTGATCAACGCGATCATCTCCATTATGCAAGCGCTTTCGTAACTGGAGATGTAGAGATGGGGATAATTCTCTCCAGCACCTCCCGGCTCACCAGACCCTCCCGCAGAATGCGGGGCGGATCCACGGTGACATCCAGAACGGTCGATCCCTTCTCACCCGGGGTTCGCCCGCCGTCCAGGACCAGGTCCAGCGCGTCTCCAAACTGCCCGAGGACCGCGTCAACGGTCCTGCATGGGGGCGCGCCCGATATATTGGCGCTGGTACCGGTTATGGGAACACCCGCGGCCAGGGTCAGGGACGTGGCCAACGGGTGACTCGACAGGCGGATGCCGATGCGGTCCGTACCGGCCGTTAGAAGGGGAGATACCTTCGAAGAGGCATGGAATACGAGGGTCACGCCGCCCGGCCAAAGGGCGGAGATAAGCTTGCGGACCGGCTGAGGGACCACCCGCGCATAATCGGACAGGACGTCTTCGGACGGAATCAGGATGAGCAGCGGTCGGGAAGGTTTTCGACGCTTGACATGAAACAGCCGTTCGATGGCCTTCTCATTGGTGGCATCCGCGGCCAGCCCGTAAAAGGATTCGGTCGGGTAGGCCACGAGACCGCCAGACAGCAGGATTTCCGCGGCCCGCGCCACGGCGGCCTGACGCTCCCGGGAAGTGCGGGCCCGTATGATGCGTGAGGGGGCGCCCGTGTCTATGCCTCCCAAGCCTTGGCTTTCTCGGCGGTTTTCCTGGTAAGGGATTCCCGGTAGTCTTTCAGCTTGTCCGCAATATCCGGATACTTCAAGGCCAGGATCTGCGTCGCCAGGATCGCCGCGTTCTTTGCGCCGCCGCTCCCCACGGACACCGTGGCCACCGGAATGCCGGGCGGCATCTGTACCGTGGACAGAAGGGCGTCCACCCCCCGAAGCGGGGATGAATCGATGGGTATGCCGATGACCGGCAACAGGGTCTGACCGGCGATGAACCCGGCCAGGTGCGCGGCCCAGCCGGCCCCGGCGATAATGACCTCGATGCCCCGTTCCGCTGCCGTCACCGCATACTCCCGGGTGAGTTCAGGGGTCCGATGGGCCGAAAGGACCCGGACCTCGTGCGGGATTCCCAACTCCTCCAGAACGCCCATGCATCCTTTCATAATGTCGGCATCGGAGGTGCTTCCCATAATCACCCCCACCAAAGGCGCTTGTTCCGTCATAACACCACCTCGCGGTTATGGGCCGTGGCGGCCCGCTTATTGGAAACTTCGTTGGGTTCAGAGGTTCAGGGTTCAGGGTTCAGGGTTCAGGGTTCAGGGTTCAGGGTTCAGGGTTCAAAAA
>JAFDKD010000278.1 GCA_019307165.1 Deltaproteobacteria bacterium
GTCAGGGCCATGATGTCTTCGGTGGTCATCCGAATCGTTGCAACCCCTCGTAATTTCCTGAATCTCCTGCTTTTTTGGGGACTGACGGTTTTTTTGACGATATAGACCCGCTCCTTTTCTTCGACAAAATCGACTTCCATGGTTGGCGTGATCCCCAGTTTTTCCCTGATATGCTGAGGTATGGTCACTTGCCCTTTGGTCGTCACTCGCATTGCGTTCCTCCAGTATTATGTAATACTGGTATTACTATTACATTCAAACGCATTTGTCAATGTCCTTCATGTCCGCCGGCAGGTTGAGATAATACCGGCCCTCCTCGGTTTTTCCCCGTTTCAGGCATCCGTTTCCGTAAATGCGGCATTTCAACGCCAGTTTCTCAGTGGCCGCCCGACGCTGGCGTTCGCTCAGGGGCGCCGTTTTCAGGAGCTTGACCATGGCCCGTATCCGGAACCGGTCCATGCCCGGATAGCGGGCCGACAACTGATCCGGAGCGCCCCCTTCCTTGACCACCAGGTATTCGGGGATCAGGTGAATCGGGTATCGGCAGCCGATCCTGAGCCAGAGATCGTAGTCTTCACAGGCGGGGAGACTTTCGTCGAACAGGCCCACTTCATCCAGCAGGGAGCGCCGGAGCATGACGGCCGAAGGGCTGACCAGGCACAGTTTCAGGGACGCAGAAAAGATGTCTCCGGATGGTTTTTTGTGTTTTTTCTTTGGGTTAACACGCCTGCCCCCGCGGATCCAAATCTCTTCGGTCTGGCAGGCCACGGCGTCGGGGTGGCGGCGGAAAAACCGGGTCTGGACGGCCAGCTTGTCTTCCACCCAGTGGTCGTCGGAATCCAGAAAGGCGATGAATTCGGCCCCGGACCGCCGGAGGCCTGTATTTCTGGCCGCGGAAACCCCTCGATTTTCCCGGTGCCTGACATAGGTAATCCGATGAATGAGAGGGGCGAGCGCACTTTTCGTATGATCGGTGGAGCCGTCATCCACGACGATCACTTCTGCCGGCGGGGCGCTTTGGGAAAGAGCGGAGGAGACGGCCCGGACCAGCTTTTCCGCTCGGTTGAATGTCGGGATGATGACGCTGACGCCCTGCATCAAAAGGCCTGCCAGGCGAGGGCCATCAGGCCGGCCAGAAAAAAGTTGCTCTCCACCAGGGCCTCCAGCCCGATGCCGGGGTAAAGCCGGCGTTTTTCATAGGCCAGAAGGCACAGGGCGAGTCCGGCGAGGGGCGCGAGGAGCAGGTAGGCAAAGGGACCCACAAACCGCAGCGCCGGGGCCGCCGTCAAGATGACGCCGGTCCCCAGCAGGATGTATTTCAGAAGGGCCAGCGCCTTTTTCTCGCCGATGATAACGGGGAGGGTTTCGATCCCGACAATAAGGTCTCCCTGGGCCTGAAACAGATCGAACAAGGCAGAGCGGAAATAGCTCATCAAAAACACGATCAAAATGGTGATGATGGCCGCTTTCCAGGGAAAAACGGGCATGGTCAGGAGGGGCAGCGCTGCGATCACGGCCGTCCAGCCCAGGGCCTCGACCAGGCCACGGGAGCCGGGAATGTCTTTGATTTTGGCATAGGGATAGTTGCGGCGATAGGCCTCCGGTATGAGGGGAACGCCGTACACGATGCCCAGCAGGCTCAAACCCGCCAGGGTGAAAAATACCGGGAGGCCGATCCCGTAGGCAAGCGCGAGGGCGGCGAAAATGGCCGCAATTCCCGTGATGACGAACAGGGCCCGGTGGCGCGAGAGAAACGCGGCCCGTTCCGGATCGTTATAGGCGCTGGCCGCCCGGTCAAGGAGCCTGTTCATCACGTGCATGCCGTAAACATAGAGAAAGGCCAGCAACGGAAAGGTCGCCGTCAGCGAGCCCCGGCAAAGCAACTCAGCCGCAAGGGCAAAGGAAAAGGCACCCAAGGCGACGGCAAGATTGCTCAATACGAGTAACCTGAGGAGCTTTTTGAACCCCCTGGCAAGGAAGCTCTCCCATTTTCCTTCGATGCCCGCGATTTCCCCCACCACGTTCTTGATCATCCAGTTGGGGGTGGACGCCCCGGCGGTGACGCCGATGACGTCCATTTCGTGAAGCGCCTTTTTGTCAAGGTCCTTTTCGGTTTCCACGTGAAAAACAGGGAGGCGAACGTCTTCCGCCACCTGCGCCAGCCTTCGGGTGTTGCCGCTGTGATACCCGCCCACCACCACCACGGCATCCACATGGCCCTTCAGGCTCCTCACCTCTTGCTGGCGCTGGCGGGTGGCATCGCAGATGGTATCGAATACCAGGAGGTCGGGGGAGCGTTTCTCGAGGGCGCGGACAACAGCCTTGAAGTGCTGTTCGTTCTGGGTGGTCTGGGCCACCACAAAGGGCCGGTCCAGGTGGGGAAGGGAGGCCACCTCGTCGAGCGACTGAATCACATGAACCGGGCCCTCACTATAGCCCATGAGGCCGATCACTTCCGCGTGTTCCGGTTCTCCCACTATGACCGCGGTACGGCCGCGACGGGTGTGGTATCGGATGATGGCCTGAACCCGGGCTACCCTGGGGCAGGTGGCGTCGATGACCGTGAGGCCCGTTTTTTTCAGGGCCCGCCGTTTGTCGGGAGGAATGCCGTGAGCGCGAATCACGATCCTGCCGGCCTCGATACCCCCGCTGTCCTCTACCGATTGAACGCCTTTTGATCGGAGAAGATCAAGGACCTGGTTGTTGTGGATCAGCGGTCCGAGGGTAAAAAGGGGCCCTTTTTTCTTGTTGGATTCCGCAAACACCATCTCCAGCGCGCGTCGCACGCCCATGCAGAACCCCGCGGTTTTTGCCAGTTTGACTTTCATGGTTCGAGCAGATCGAAATAGCTGTCCATCGCGGCGATCATGGTGTCGAAGTCCTTGATGCTCGATACGGTCCCTCGAAATCGGGCGCTGTGCGGGAGTCCCTTGGTGTACCAGAGCAGGATTCCCCGCATCTTGTAGGCCGCACGCCGCTCTCCCACTCTTTCACAAAGATGGCGATAATGGTCCAGAATCAAAAATCGGCGTTCGGACAGCGCTGGATGACGGACAGTCAGTCCTGTTTCCAGTTCCAGAATTTGGCGGAATATCCAGGGAGCCGCCAGGGCGCCCCGTCCGATCATGACGCCGTCGCATCCGGTCCGATCTATCATGTCAAGCGCCAGTTGAGGCCTGAATACGTCGCCGTTGCCGATGACGGGTATGGTCAGCGCCTCCTTTATGCGGGCGATGACCGTCCAGTCCGCTTTTCCGGAAAATCCCTGTGATACAAAGCGGGGGTGGATGGTCAAGGCGTCCGCCCCTTCGCCCTGGATAATTTGCGCGATGCCCAGGGGATCGGCCTCCCGTGGGGACCAACCCGTTCGGATCTTCACCGTCAGGGGGACCGTGCATGCCCTTCGCACGGTCGCGACCATGCCTCGGACCGCCTCCCCGTTGCGCAGCAGGGCGCCGCCGGCTCCGGTCTTCAGCACCTTTTTGACCGGGCAGCCCATGTTGATGTCCACCATGTCGGCCCCTGCCCGGACCGCGATCCGGGCCGCCTCGGCCATAATGTCCGGCCGCGCGCCGAAAATCTGAACGGCCAGCGGCTTTTCCTCAGGGTCCGATTCCAGGTACGTGCGTGTCTTCGGGTGCCCCTGGGCAAGGCCCATGGCGCTCACCATTTCCGAGAAGACGAGGGCGGCCCCCATCTTCTTCACTATCAGGCGGAAGGGGAGATTGCTGATGCCGGCCATGGGGGCCATGACCAGGCGGTTTTCAAGGGCGAGGGATCCGATTTGCAACATGGGTCATTGTAAATGCCTCCCGCGGTAAATACAACCCGTGCAAATTTATCAGGCCCTCAGGCATGCGACCCTGGCGGTTCCGGCCTCATTGAGGGGAATATCGAGGAAATGATCTTGGGCAGCAAGCCCGGCGAGTTGAGGGCCTGATAAATTTGGCGATCAATAGTTGACCATGGTCGTTGACCATGGCATTTTATAATGAAAGTAAATGAAAAATATATCTCTCACAGAGTCACAGAGATCACAGAGGTTTGTTATTTTCCTGCAGAGCCTCGTTGAAATGTATCGGAAGACCGCGTTTCTTATGGGCCTGTGATGAAATTGACGTTCACGTCGACAACAACTTTTTTCGCTACTTACATGTGAGTACAGTACGTTAAATTACTATCAAACCGTTTTTGCCGGACAGCAATATGCTGAAGAGAATCGCCATATCTAAATTTAAAGCCATGTGCGTGCAATTGTTGGATGAGGTGAAAAAAACAGGAAAGCCCCCCCTGGTGACCCGCAATGGCGAAGCGATCGCACTGGTGGCGCCCCCGCCGCCACAAAAGACCGAAGGCTGGTTGGGCTGCATGAAAGACGACATTAAAATTACGGGGGATATTATATCTCCCGCCTCGGATTAATGAGGCATGTCATGCCAGCGTTAGCAGCCGATTTAAGACGCATTTCAGAGGAAGCCGTGGCCCGGTACGCCCTCGGGGCGGACTGGTGGCGGCCGCCCCTGTTGAGCACGGCCGCTGCCGATCACCGCTTCGACGTCCTTCCCCGCATCGCGTCATCCGATCACCTGCTTCCGCGGGACCTCCTGGTATCGGCTAAATCGGTCATTGTTTTTTTCATACCCTTTAAGAAAAAACTTCTTGATGAAAACACCCCCGGCAAATTCCCCTGCCGCAACTGGGGGGTGGCGTACCAAGCCACGAACCGACTGATCGAGCATGTATCGGGCACGCTTCAGGCGTTTCTGGCCGAACAGGGCCACCGTTCCGCCCTCACCCCCGCCACCCACAACTTCGACCCGATAGGGCTGACGGCCCGGTGGTCGCACAAACACCTGGCTCACCTGTGCGGATTGGGCCGTTTCGGGATCAATCGTCAGCTTATTACGCCCGCCGGGTGCGGAGGGCGGCTCGGCAGCCTGGTGACCGAGGCGGATCTGGGCGACAGCCCGCTGATGGGGGAAGAAGAACTTTGTCTTCATAAGCAGGGTGAGACGTGCCTTCGGTGCGTGGCGCTGTGTCCCGTGGCTGCGCTGGAAGAACACGAATTTGACAGGCAGCGCTGCTACACCCGTCTCAAAGTCAACCTGCACCACACCGAAGCGCTTGCCGGACTTGAGGAAACCACCGAGGTTTGCGGCAAATGCGTGGTGGACTTGCCCTGCACTACGGGCAGTAAAGGTTCCTGGCGTCATGGTCCCCCCCCCCCCCCAGC
>JAFDKD010000279.1 GCA_019307165.1 Deltaproteobacteria bacterium
CCTGTGCGAGAACAAAAAAAACGTCCCCATCGAGGTCCTCATGCAGGTGCTGGCCATAATGAATGCGATACACAACTTCATCTCGGGGGAGAACTTCTTCCGACCCATGTTGAAGCTGCACCGACAACCCTATATCGAAAGGGTCAAGGACACGTTGAAGTTTATTTTCATTCCCGCTTTCGCGGGCGGAGAGACCGATGTAAAAAACGCATCCGCGGCGTTACCCCTAACGTTGCCCTTTACAAAGGGGGGAGCGTGCAAAGCAACCCGCAACCCTGAACCCTGAACCTTTGAACCTTTGAACCCTACGAAGTTACACAAGAGCCTGTAACATAATCAAGGAGGTAAACAGATGGCCCTAAACCTGGATGCCGTCGGCAAACCGATCGGCCCACTGACCAAGGACTACACATGGAAGGACGCCGTGCTCTATGCACTGGGCGTCGGGGCGGGATTCGACGAACTGGAGTACTGCTTCGAGCAGCAGCTCAAGGTCGTCCCGAGTTTTTCCATCGCCAGCGTGTTCGAGTTCCTCGCCGAGGCGGCGCTCAGCTCCAACGCCAACCTGGCGGGTATTCTTCACGGGGAGCAGGACATTCTTTTTCACGCCCCCATCCCCAAAGAAGGCACTCTGACAACGGAAGGCGCCATAACCCACATGTATGACAAGGGCGCGGACAAGGGCGCCCTGGTGATCGCGGAGGCCGACACCTACCACTCCAGCGGCCAGAAGCTCTTCACCAGCATTTTCACCCTTTTCAGCCGGAAGGACGGCGGGTTCGGGGGCGAGCCCGGGCCCAGCGAGACCGTGGAATTCCCCGACCGCGAGCCCGACTTCGAGGAAAAGGCCGACCCGGGCAAGGATCAGCCCCTCCTCTACCGCCTTTCGGGAGACGTGTTTCAACTCCATGTGGATCCCGAGTTCGCCAAGGCCAGCGGTTTCGAGATGCCCATCATGCACGGGCTGTGCACCCACGGCTACGCCTGCCGGGCGGTGATCAAGAACCTGTTCCCGGGCGAGCCCGAGCGCATGACCCGCTTCCGGGTCCGTTTTTCCAGGACGCTCTACCCGGGCATCCCCATCGTCACCCAGATCTGGAAGCTGGAGGACGGAAAGGCCGTGTTCCGCACCTTGAACGCCGAAAGCGGCGAGGTGGTCATCGACGGGGGCATTGTCGAGTGGCTCAGCAAGGAAGAGCTTCAGCGCCGTGAGGGCCTGGGCGCCATCAATTACGACGGCCGCGTGGCCATCGTTACGGGCGCGGGAGCGGGCCTCGGGCGCGCTTACGCCCTCGAACTGGCCAGGCGCGGCGCCAAGGTCGTGGTGAACGACCTGGGCGGCGCCAGGGACGGCTCCGGGTCGGGAAGCGCGGCCGCCGATGAGGTGGTGGACGAAATCAAGGCCCAGGGCGGCGAAGCCGTGGCCAACTACGATTCCGTATCGACCGCCGAAGGGGGACAGGCCATTGTGGACACGGCCGTGAACGCCTTCGGCAAGGTGGATATCGTCATCAACAACGCGGGCATCCTACGGGACAAGACCCTGGTCAAGATGGAACCTGAAAACTGGGACGCGGTTATGGACGTGCATTTGAAGGGCGCTTACAACGTGACGCGCCCCGCGTTCGTGAAGATGCGGGAGAACCGCTACGGCCGCATCGTCATGACCACTTCCGGAGCGGGCCTGTACGGCAATTTCGGACAGACCAACTACTCGGCCGCCAAGACCGGGCTGGTGGGCCTCATGAACACCATCCGCCTGGAAGGCGAAAAACACAATATCAAGGTGAATACCATCGCCCCCGTGGCCGCCACCCGGCTCACCGAGGACGTGATGCCCCCGGACTGGTTCGAGAAGCTCAAGCCGGAGTTCGTGGCCCCGCTGGTGCTCTATCTCAGTTCCGAGCAGTGCCCGGTCACGGGCGCCATCTACAATGCCGGCATGGGCTATTTCAACCGCGTGGAGATGCTCACGGGCGCCGGCGCGGTGGTGGGTGACGGCAAGACGGTCCCGACCCCGGAGGCCGTGGCCTCGGCCATGGACGGCATCAAGAAAATCGACGGCGGCGAGCCGTATCCCAATGCGACGGCCGCATTCAGTCCCATGCTGGACGCCTTCAGCCCCAAGAAGGCGGCCCCTGCGGACGCGGGGGGAGGCCTGACGGTTCAGGACATCTTTGCCGGGCTCGCGGACGCCTTTCAGGCGGACGCGGCCGGGGGCGTGGACGTGGTGTTCCAGTTCGACATCAGCGGCGCGGCCGGCGGGTCCTGGAACGTGACAATCAAGGACGGGACCTGCCAGGTGGCCGAAGGGGCCCACGGGAGCCCCACCACCACCATCACCATGGGAGATGAGGATTTCGTCAAGATGATCAGCGGCGAGCTGAACGCCATGAGCGCCTATACCGGCGGCAAGCTGAAGATCGGCGGCGATTTGATGAAGAGTCAGCTCATCGAGAAGCTGTTTAAGTTCTAACAGGAGGACGATTCATGATCGGTATCACATCATACGGAGGGTATATCCCCCGGCTGCGGCTCGACCGCATGAGTATATATCAAAGCATGGGTTGGTTCGCCCCGGCCATTGTCATGGTGGCCCAGGGGGAACGCTCATTCTGCAACTGGGATGAAGACAGCCTTACCATGGCCGTTGCCTCGTCCCTGGACTGCCTGAAGGGCATGGACAAACAGACCGTGGACGCCGTGTTTCTCGGCTCCACCACGCTTCCCTTCAGCGACCGGCTTAACTCGGGCGTCCTGAAGACGGCCCTCAACCTCAAGGACAACCTTCATGCGGCGGATTTCACCTCGTCGATGCGGGCCGGGACCACGGCCCTGGTGGAAGGGCTCTCCGCGGTCAAGAGCGGCGATAAGCAACAGGTGCTGGTGACGGCGGTCGACAAGCGCCTCGCCAAGATGGCCTACTTTTACGAGATGTGGTTCGGTGACGGGGCCGCTTCCCTGCTCCTCGGCGATACCAACGTGATCGCCGAGTACCTGGGATCCTACACCTTGACCCGCGACTTTGTTGACCACTACCGGGGAACGGACAACAAGTACGACTACATGTGGGAGGAGCGCTGGGTCCGCGACGAGGGGTATTCCAAGATCATCCCCGAGGCGGTCAACGGCCTGTTCGACAAGCTGTCCATTTCCATGGCGGACGTGGACAAGTTCGTTTTTCCCTGCTTTTTCAAGGCGGAGCACGGCAAGATCGCCAAGAAACTGGGCGCCTCCCCCGAGCAGGTGGCGGAAAACATGCACGAGGTGTGCGGCGAGACCGGCGCGGCCCACCCGCTGGTGATGTTCGTGCGGGCCCTGGAAGAGGCCAAGCCCGGGGACCGCATCCTGCTGGCCGGGTTCGGCCAAGGGTGCGACGCCCTGTATTTCAAGGTCACGGACGCCATCAACGACCTGCCCGCGCGGCAGGGTATCACGGGGTCCCTGGAAAACAAGTTCACCACGGACAACTACATGAAGTTTTTGAAGTTCCGGGAGTTGATCGACCCCGAAATGGGCATCCGCGCGGAGGCCCCCACCCAGACCGCCATGACCGTGCTGTATCGGCGGCGGGACATGATCCTGGGCCTGGTGGGGGGCAAGTGCGCCGAATGCGGGACCGCGCAGTTTCCGAGAAACCGGATATGCGTGAACCCCGATTGCAAGGCGGTGGACTCCCAGGAGCCCCATGAGTTTGCCGAGACGCCCGCCGAGGTGAAGACCTTCACCGGCGATATGCTGGCGGTATCAGTCGATCCGCCCCATATCTACGGCATGGTTCAGTTCGAGGGCGGCGGCCGGTTCATGGCCGATTTCACCGATTGCCGGATGGACGACGTCTGGGTGGGTCAGCCGGTTGCCATGAGTTTCAGGCGGCGTTACGTGGACAAGGAACGGGGTTTCAGCGGTTATTTCTGGAAAGCGATCCCCCAGGCCGGGGAAAAACCCGCGGCAGCCCCGGCCGACGAGATCAGGTTCGACGACCGGGTGGCTATTGTCACGGGCGCGGGCGCGGGTCTGGGCCGCGACTACGCCATCGAGTTGGCCAAGCGGGGCGCCAAGGTGGTGGTCAACGACCTGGGCGGCGCCCGGGACGGCACAGGGGGCGGCACCTCCGCGGCCGACAAGGTGGTGGATGAGATCAAGGCCCTGGGCGGCGAGGCGGTGGCCAATTACGATTCCGTGGCGACCCCCGAGGGCGGTCAGTCCATCGTGGATGGGGCCGTCGATGCCTTCGGCAAGGTGGACATCGTCATCAACAACGCGGGCATCCTTCGTGACAAGACCCTGGTCAAAATGGAGCCGGATAACTGGGACGCGGTCATGGACGTTCACCTGAAAGGGGCGTATAATGTCACCCGTCCCGCCTTTGTGAAAATGCGGGAAAACGGCTACGGCCGGATCATCCTGACCACATCGGCCGCGGGCCTGTATGGCAATTTCGGCCAGACCAACTACTCGGCCGCCAAGATGGGGCTGGTTGGCTTCATGAACACCGTGAAGCTGGAGGGCGAAAAGCACGATATCCGGGTAAACACGGTGGCGCCGGTGGCGGCCACGCGGCTTACCGAGGACATCCTGCCGCCGGAGATGTTCGAGAAGCTCAAGCCGGAGTTCGTCACGCCCCTCGTCCTTTATTTTTCCTCGGAAGGGTGCAAGGATACGGGCATGACCATCAATGCGGGCATGGGCTACTTCAACCGGGCGGCCTTTGTCACGGGCCCGGGCACGGCGGTGGGCGACGGGACCCGGATCCCGACCGTGGAAGATATCCACGAGAACTGGGATGCCATCAACGACCTTACCGGCGGCCGGGAGTTTGCCAATGTCACGGCCTCCATGATGCCCATTATCGAGGCCTTCACCCCTAAGAAGGAGACGGCCGAGGCCGGCGGTGAAGGCGGGCTGACGGTCCAGGGCATCTTTGCCGGGTTTCCCGATGCCTTTCAGGCGGACGCGGCCGGCGGCGTGGACGTGGTGTTTCAGTTCGACATCGGCGGCGCGGCCGGCGGTTCCTGGAACGTGACGGTCAAGGACGGGACCTGCCAGGTGGCCGAAGGGGCCCACGGGAGCCCCACCACCACCATCACCATGGGGGACGAGGATTTCGTCAAGATGATCAGCGGCGAGTTGAACGCCATGAGCGCCTACACGGGCGGCAAGCTGAAGATCGGCGGCGATCTGATGAAGAGTCAGCTCATCGAGAAACTGTTTAAGTTCTAGCCGGATTCA
>JAFDKD010000280.1 GCA_019307165.1 Deltaproteobacteria bacterium
TGTTTATACTATGCAGTTCTATGTCAAATCTGGCGTAGATCTACCGTATAAGACGGACAAAATGTTTTCCCCTTTCAAGTGGGGGTGTAGCTCAGTTGGGAGAGCGGTACGTTCGCAACGTACAGGCCAGGGGTTCGAATCCCCTCATCTCCACCAGTTTTTTGCCCAATCAGCCAAAGGCCAGGGGCCATGCCCCACCCCCTTCAGAGGCTGTCTGAAAACTACCATCTGCCGTTCGACGGGCTCACGGCCCTGAGCATATCGAAGGGCTGCGTTACTCTCATCCCTTGTCATTGCGGCGTACGAGTGAGTCGCCTCATTCCAAGGGATTTCGAAAGCCTTGCATCTGGCAGCTTTCAAACAGCCTCTTAGAGAGTCAGTTACCGGACACGCCCTTCACGGCCCTAACCTCTTACCGACGCTACGGAATATGGGACGCCAAACAGAAATAGAGAGAAAAACCAAAGAGACGGATATTCGGCTGGCGCTGGATCTGGACGGAAGCGGCGCCGCCGACGTCGATACCGGTATCCCCTTCATGGACCACATGCTGACCCTGCTGGCGGTCCATGGATTTCTGGATCTTCGGCTGAAAGCAAAGGGAGACACGGAGGTCGATGACCACCACACGGTGGAGGACCTGGGTATCTGCCTGGGCATGGCGATCAAAGCGGCGCTCAAAGAGAGGGGCGGCATCAAGCGCTACGGGGAGGCCACCGTGCCCATGGACGAGGCCCTGGTCCGGGTTATCCTGGACATGGGAAACCGCCCCTACCTGGCCTATCGCGTTTCTCTGCGGAAACAGACCGCCGGCAGGTTCGACGTGGGTTTGATCAAGGAGCTCTTCCGCGCCTTTGCAACCCACGCAGGGGTGACCATGCATGTGGATCTCATTGCCGGTGAGGAGCCCCACCACATTTCCGAGGCCATCTTCAAAGCATTTGCCAAGGCCCTTGACCGGGCCGCGCAAAAGGAGGAACGCCTGGATGGGAAAGTTCCTTCCACAAAGGGTCTCCTATAACGGCCTTAAGCCATGCGCCAATCATCTATGCCGCAGTAGGCAAAAATGAGAATAGTGAATTTTTTTGTTTAACGATGGTTTTCTAGGCCACTTAATATTTATGTCAAGTGCCGCATCACACATAACCACAAGCGCGAATAGATCCCGAACCTGGACGCTCGGCTTGGGCATGCTCCTCCTTTTCCTGTTCTGCGCGGGATGCCAGAGTAAACTGGTATCCACCTCCAGGACCAAGGGCGAGATCCCGCCCATTCATAACCTGGTGGTCTTCGGTTTTCGATCGGCCCTTCCCGTGGGAGACGAGCCCGATGTCTATCGGGACGCCGTCACCGGCGGCGTCCACATGGCTGAGCCCGTACCCCAAAACGTGGCCTATTACATGACACAGGCCCTGTTCGAGCGGCTTTTGGAAGATAATGCGTACGCATTGGCGCCCCCGGGCAAGGCCAAAGGGGTGTTTGCCCAAATCATTGCCGCGGACCCCGACGCCAAGTTGGGTGGCGCCGAAATTCTCAGAGAGGTGGGCCGGTCCCTTGAGGGCGATGCGGTGATTGCCGGGACCATCTACCGCTGGCGTGACCGGGTGGGCGCCGAATACGGGGTCGAGCGAGCGGCATCGGTTGCGTTCAGCCTGTATTTGGTCGATTCCAGGGACGGGGCCGTGCTCTGGCGGGGCCAGTTCGACAAGACGCAGAAAGCCCTGACGGAAAATATTTTCGATCTGGGCATCTTTTATCGGAGCGGGGGCAAGTGGCTGACTGCGGAACAGCTGGCCCTGATCGGCCTTGAGCAGCTCATCAAGGAAATGCCGGGCCGTCCCGCGAAAACGGACGCGGACGAAATAAAGGAAATCGAGGACCTGGACGTTTGATCGTTATACCCGCCATTGATCTCAAGGATGGACGTTGCGTCAGGCTGAAACAGGGCCGGATGAGCGACGAGACCGTTTTTTCGGACGTCCCCGAAGAAATGGCCGTGCGTTGGTATGAACAGGGCGCTGAAAGGCTTCATTTGGTGGACCTGAATGGCGCGGTCCAGGGCGAACCGGTCAATATGGCGGCCATCAAGCGGATCGTGGCATCCATTCCCATCCCCGTGGAACTGGGCGGCGGCATTCGCGATATGCCCACACTGGAGGCCCATCATTATCGGTATAGACGCCCGGGGAGACCGTGTCGCCGTCGAGGGTTGGACCGAAGAGGTCGATCTGACCCCGGTTGAGTTGGCGGGGCGTTTTGAAGAGGCGGGGGCGGCGGCGGTCGTATACACGGACATCCGGCGGGACGGCATGCGAACGGGGCCAAACGTGGCCGCCACCGAACGTCTGGCAAAGGCGATTCGTGTGCCGGTCATTGCATCGGGCGGAATATCGGACTTGTCGGATGTGGAACGGATCGCGTCCCTGGGGCCCGCAGGCGTCATGGGGATGATTACGGGAAGGGCCCTTTACGACGGCAGCCTGGATCTCGCACGGGCGGTCGACTTGTGCAAGCGCCTGAACGCATCGTCTAACTAGTTTCCATCCAGAAATGGCTCTTTTTCACAATTTCGGCGTCAATCTGCGGAGTTGGTTGTGCGGCGTACTATCGTACGCCTCCGCCCAACCCCTTGATTTCCTAGAACTTGTAAAAAATAGCACATTTCTGATCTGGAAACGACATAGTGCCCAAATGTCGTTTATGGATGGGCACTAACTAGCGTATCGGCTTTATAACCGGGTGATTGGGGACTGGTGTTTGACAAACCACTATATTGTGATTAATTTCAAAAGTTTTCAGAGCATAAGGCGTTGAGACCATGACCCTGCACGAAAAAATCGCCAAGGATTTAACGGTTGCCATGAAGGCAAAGGATGCCCTTCGCGTGTCATGCCTGAGGATGCTTAAAACCGCCCTGAAGAACAGACAGGTGGAAATCGGTCGCGAACTGGAAGATGAGGAAGTACAGGCGGTCATTTCCTCCCAGGTGCGGAAGGGTAAGGAGGCTGCGGGGGAGTTCAGAAATGCCGGGCGCGAAGAACTTGCACTCAAGGAAGAGCAGGAACTGGAGATCCTGTTCGATTATCTGCCCAAACAGCTGACGCCCGATGAAATAGAGAAGATACTTAAGGAAATTATCGCTGAAATTTCGGCTCAAGGCCCGAAGGACACGGGTAAGGTAATGAAGTCCGCCATGGCCAGGATTGCCGGGCAGGCCCAAGGTAAAGCCGTCAGCGAGATCGCGAGGAAGTTGCTCAGCTGATATCCGTAACGCCAAGGGAATAACCATCACGAAAACATATAACGTCCGCGAACGCACCGACGCCCAACAGCATATGCCATTAAAAGGTGTTACGCCATCCCATACCGCTATTCAGTTCGCAGGCCCAAGAAACCGGCCGGTCTCATTACCGAGTCGAGACCCACATTCCCGTGAGCATTTTGCGCTTAGAACAAGTTCCGGCCCGCATCCCGCAGGCTTGGAAACGGGATTTATTTTCAAAACCTGGTCCTCTGGCCAGTCGAAGATCCCGTGTAGCGGGGGTCAGAGTTATCCGGCTGTGCCGCCGCGGAAGTGCGGACCGTGGCTTTGCCAGGTTGAGGCTCAGGTTGAGGTCGAGAGAAAGAGGAAAAAGGATTCAATTTGTTTCTTAACCTTAGCCTTAACCTCAACCTATCTTTCCTGCCCCCTATGGAGGCGCCCTCAAAGCCGGGTCCTATGGACCCGGATCTTTACTTCCGTGGATATCATATTGCGATGACGCTGAATCAATCCGCAAAAGAGGAAATCAAAAGGCGGGCCGATATCGTCGAATTGATTGGGCAGCACGTGCAACTCCGGAAGGCGGGGCGACATTTTGTAGGACTGTGCCCTTTTCACGCTGAAAAGGCCCCTTCCTTTACCGTCAGCCCGGAAAAGCAGATGTTTCACTGCTTCGGCTGCAAGAAGGGGGGCGACATCTTCGCCTTCTGGATGGAATATCACAGTTCGACGTTTCCCGAGGCACTCCGAGACCTGGGCGAACGTTATAACGTTGAGATCACAGACCGGCCATATTCGGCAGAAGAGAAACGGCGCGCCGAAGGGAGAGAGGCCCTGTTCCAGGTAAATGAACTGGCTGCGGCCTATTTTAAAAAGGCATTGAAGGACCCTGTCAAGGGGAAACCGGGCAAGGCTTACCTGGAGGCGCGCGGGTTGTCCGATCGGGCAATCGATGAGTTCGCGCTGGGCTATGCCCCGGATGAATGGGACGGTCTGCTGGGGTTTCTCAAGGGCCGCCGGATAAAAATGGAAGCGGCGGCGAGTGCGGGCCTGGTGATCCCCAAGAAAAGCGGTGGATATTACGACCGTTTCAGGGGCAGGGTCATATTTCCGATCCATAACCTGAGGGAGCAGGTCGTGGGGTTCGGCGGGCGCGTCCTGGGAGATGCCCTGCCCAAGTATTTGAATTCGCCCGAGTCGCCGGTTTTTCGAAAGGGCGAGACCCTGTACGGCCTGCATTCATCGCGAAAGGCCATAAGAACGGAGGGCAGGGCCGTTGTCGTAGAGGGCTATATGGACCTTCTGGCGCTCAATGCCCACGGCGTAGAAGGCGTGGTTGCCACCCTGGGGACGGCCCTTACGGCCGACCACATCCGACGATTGAAAGGCTATGCGGGCGAGGCCGTGGTGGTGTTCGACTCCGACGAGGCGGGCAAGGCGGCTGTTTTGAGGAGTCTGCCTCTTTTTTTGAATGAGGGCATGACGGCCAGGGCGGTGGCGCTGCCGGAGGGTCAGGACCCGGATGATTTCGTTAATCGGCACGGGGCCGAAGGATTTTTGGAACGCGTGCGCCTTGCTTCTCCCATGTTCGATTTTTATCTTGAGCAGAAGCTGACATTTGACGATGCGGATGTGGAAGGAAAGGTCAGGGTACTCAAGGAAATTTTGCCCGTCCTGGGGCGACTGACCAATACTGCGCAGCGTTCCCTGTATGTCAGGCGCCTGTCGGAACGGTTGCATATCGGGGAAGCGTCGATCTGGTCCGAACTGAAAAAATCGACCGACAGAGGGGGCGAAGCGTCCGCGCCGGGGCGGATCAAACAGCGGCTTGATGTTGCCCGGGTCGAAAAAACATTTCACCGCGAGCTTCGTCTCCTCAACCTGATCGTCCACTACCCGGAGGCCCTTGAAAGGCTCGCGGGAAGCAACTGGGAGATTTTTCTTTCAGACGCCGATGTGCTGGGCATTGTCAAGGCTTTTTTCCGGGCATTCCCCGGGGAACGGCCTTTTTCGCCCGAGCGCCTGATGGAAAGCCTCGACAGCGATTCGGCGCGGGAAAAGTTCAGGGAGGCGCTTCTTTTGCCTCCTTTGGATTCAGAGAATACCGTGGATTTGGCCATAACCGAACTGGAGCATAAGATCCGCCAGATCCAGTTGGCCGCATCGATAAAGGAAGCAAAGGCCCGCGGAGATCTCGAAGGCCTGAATCAACTACTGAAAAAAAAGGCCCGAGAGATTAACAGGCCGTCATCATAGGACATTTCCAGGAGGAAGCGTAATGGTGAAAAAGAATGACATGGCCAATTTGAAGCGATTGATCAATATTGGAAAAAATAAGGGATACATCACCTACGAAGAACTGAATGACGATTTGTCCGACGAAATTATCTGCTCTGAAGAGCACATCGACGATCTCATGGAGATGTTTGAAGAACTGGACATCATGGTTATCGACGAGGCCTCGAAGGAACAGATCGAAAAGCGGAGAAAAGCCAAGAAAGTCAAAGCCGAAGATGCGGAAAAAGAAAAATATCGGATGGATATGGCCGATGGGGCCTCACGGGTTTCCGACCCTGTCAAGATGTACCTGAAGGAAATGGGCTGCATATCCCTTTTGACGAGGGAAGGGGAGGTCGAGATAGCCAAGCGGATTGAAGCCGGGGAAAAGGATGCGCTGGATACGCTTCTGGCGTGCGGGATCGGGGTGGAGCATATTCTTGAACTGGGCGAGTGCCTCAGGGAGGACAATGTCAAATTAAAAGACGTCATCAATGACCTGGAAGACGACGACAACAACATGCAGATGGGGGAACGGAAAGAGGCGCTCCTTAAGTTTATCGATGAAATCGGCGATCTGCATTATTCCATATGCGCCAAGCGCAAAGAAACCGCCAAACGAGCCTGCTCCGAAAAGAAAAAGAAAAAACTGTCGGAGGAAATCAAAAAAGAGCAACTGCGTGTCATGGGCCTCGTCAATTCCTTTAGTCTCGAAAAGGACCAGCTGGAAGAGATGGTCGGAAAATTTCGAACCATCGTCTGTGAAGTGGACGTGGCTGAAAAGGCCCTGGCCGAATGCATGCTGACCGCAGGCGGACGCCCGGTGTCCTATCTCAAAAAATGTTTTGCAAAGATATCCAAGACCAAGAGCGACGATCAGATTATCACGCCCATCGGCGTGACCAAAGCCGAGCTTGTGGTAATAAAGGAAACGGTGGAAAGGTCCCAGGCCGTGATCAAACTGAGTCGGGAACGGACGAATATGATCCACCGCCAACTCAAGAAAAAATTGAATAGAGTGGAAAATTGCGTCAACAATGCTAAAAATGCTAAGCGAGAGTTGATCGAGGCTAATTTGAGACTGGTGGTCAGCATCGCAAAAAAATACACCAATCGGGGGCTTCAGTTTCTGGATCTCATCCAGGAAGGGAATATTGGCCTCATGAAGGCCGTGGACAAGTTCGAATACCAGCGCGGCTACAAGTTCAGCACATACGCCACCTGGTGGATCCGGCAGGCCATCACCAGGGCCATCGCGGACCAGGCCAGGACCATCCGTATCCCGGTGCACATGATCGAGACCATCAACAAGCTGGTAAGGACATCCAGATACCTGGTGCAGGAGCACGGCCGCGAGCCGACGCCGGAGGAAATCGCGGAAAAAATGGAATTTCCCTTGGAAAAGGTCCGGAAAGTCTTGAAAATCGCTAAGGAGCCCATTTCTCTCGAAACGCCGATCGGCGAGGAAGAAGACAGTCATCTGGGCGATTTTATCGAAGACAAGAAAATCCTGTCGCCGGGGGACGCGGTTATCAATTTCGGACTGGCCGAGGCGACGCGAAGGGTGCTGAGGACCTTGACGCCCAGAGAAGAGAAGGTCCTCCGGATGCGATTCGGGATCGGTGAGAAAG
>JAFDKD010000281.1 GCA_019307165.1 Deltaproteobacteria bacterium
CTCACGCGGCCGGCTTCCAAATTAAAAGCACCCGTAGGGCAAACTTCGGTGCAGGCCCGGCAGTCCGGGGGACAGTGCTCGGGTGCAAAATATACCAAGCCCAATCGCGCTTTTCTTACTGAAATTAGATCATAGGGACAGGCCGGCTCACACTTACCACAGTAAAAACAGCTATCCCGGTTTACAGCCACCTCCACAATCCGACTTTGGCCATCGTCGCCCTCAAGCTTCACCGCTATGGCTTCCACGGGGCATTGAACCTGGCAGGCCAGCTCACAGTCAATACGACACGCTTCCACTCGGATCTCAATATTCTCATCCAGAGCGGGAAGGATGCCGGCGGCAATCACAGTCGGGACTGTTTTTTCGTTCTCCTGCCAGGAGACCGCCTTGGTCGGGCAAATGACATGACATTGGCCGCAAAAGATACATTTTTCCGGGTCCAGATCCACGGTGACGTGTTTAGTGACCGTGCCGCCATCCACCACCGGCGCACTGGTTGAAACCGCCTCGTGGGGACAGATCTCTTCACAGTCCCGGCATCCGCAACATCTATTGTGATCCACGGCAAGAACCTGCTCCAAGCCGATCATCCGGCGCCTCAGTGTCAGAATTCCATCACGGGTGACTGTTTTTTCCGTTTTTCCAAGACGCATGCAGGTCACTCCTGAAGTAACGGACGATTATTTAGTCCCAATCTTTTGACCGTCTTTTTTTCCTCCTGCAGCAATAATCGCCTGACCAGAGGGAGGACGTCCACCCTGTGTTGTTCCAACCCTAATGTTTCGGGTGATTCACCCAGGGCCAGACCGATAATTTCCGTCAGGAAAAATACGGGTAAAGACAGCTTGGTATCAAACTTACTTTCAATCAACCGCTGGTTATGGTCAAACTGCAGCATACATGACGGGCAGGCCAGAACCACGGCTTCAGCCCCTTCCGCCTTCATCAATCTGAGCTTCTCAAACCCCATCTGCTGGGAAAGGTCAGGGTCCACGCCCATAACCGTCAGCCCACAGCAAAGCATCTTCCGAGGAAAGTCCACCACGTCCGCACCCAGTGCCCGGATCAACGCCTCCATCTTGGTCGGGTGGTCCGGATCATCAAATTGATGGAGATGCGACGGTCGAATAAAGTGGCAGCCGTGGTGGAAAGCGACTTTCATCCCCTTAAGAGGTCGTATGACCTGAGTGGCCAGGCGATCGGGTCCGATCTTCTCATAAAGAAAGGGTGCGATATGTTCTACGCCCTTATCGGGAACATATTCCCGGCCGATGTTTTCAAGGTTCTGGGCGATTTCTTTCCGGAGCCTTTGGTTCGCCGCCAGGGTGTGCTCACATTCACGAAACGTATTATAACAGCCCGAACAAAGCGTCATCATGGGCTTTCCGTCCCCTGTCAGCAGGGATAGATTGCGGGCTGCCAGGGTCAGCCAGGTTTCCTGGTTCAGGTCCCGGAAATAGATCGGATTCGGACAGCAAGTGGCTTCCTTGAGCTCCGCAAGGGTTACATGGAATTTTTCCAGCACGACCCGGGCCGACTTTTCAAGGTGCGGCAGTCGTGATCGGATTAGACATCCGGGAAAAAAGCTGAATGACACTTCCTGAACCACGGTTGTTCACTCCGTTTCCTTTGGGTGGTCTGCGGAACCCGCAGCGGGTGCTTTTGCCTTCTCAGACTTAAACGCCGCCATCTTGGCTGGCCAGTTCAGGCATCGTCCCAGTGTTTGCAGCTCTTTGGGGTCGATTCCCGGGGCGGCCTCAGGGAGGCCCAATCGCTGTCGGTACTTAAGAATTCGCTGGACCGGCTCCACGCTCCAGCCCTGGGTCATGATCTGAGCGGCCATCTTGACATATTTGTCCGGTGTGTTACCCAGTCGGGCCGCGGCATTTTTCACATGGATAAGCACTTCAGACACCTCGATTTTCTGTGGACAGTGCTCCAGACAATTCAGGCAGTGTGAACAGAGCCAGATGTCTTGCTGAAGAACCAGGTCCTCCAGTCGGTCTCGCGCAATCATCTCGATGAAGCGCCGGGGATTAAAGTCCCAGCGAAACCGGCCGACCGGACATCCGCTGACGCAGACACCACACTGATAGCAGGCCCTGATCTGAATGGATAAATCATATTTTTTCAGTATCCGTTTGAGTATTTCCATGGTTATCCTCGGCCGTGTAATTCGTATAGCTTGCTCATCGGTTTTTAGCAGTAAAAAGGATATCGGGGACATGGGCCAGTCGTTCTTCCAGTTCCTGAAAGGCCCTCTGATTCTCTTCCTTTATTCGGGACCGTCCCAGTTGCCTCAACACCTCATCCATCTCCGAGATCACCCGGGCGTATTTTCGACCCTCGGCCGCGGAGATCCACTCGACCCGAAAGCGCTCCGGTGAGATGCCCATTCTTTTCAAACGTTTGGGTACCGCTGACATCCGCTTCTCGGCATAGTGCTGCCCGGTCAGATAGTGACAGTCCTGTGGATGGCACCCGGAGACCAGAACCATCCCTGCCCCCCGGCGGAAGGCCTCGAAGACGAAGTCCCGCTTGATCCGGCCGGCACACATCACCCGAATGCCTCGCGATGAGGCCGGATATTGCAGGTGATTGACGCCGGCGTTATCGGCGCCCGGATAGCTGCACCACCAGCACATGAAGGCCAGAATCTTCTCTTGCGGTCTTTCATTGAGGTAAGATCGGATCTGGGCATAAATCTGAAAGTCATGGAAGTGGGCCTGTGTAATTGCCCCCGTAGGACACTCGGCCACGCAGGTCCCACAACCCATGCACGTGGCGGGATTGACCGAAGCCGCTTCGCCCGGCTGAGCAATTATGGCACCGAATGGACAGCGCAGGACACATATGCCGCACTTTTCCTCCACATTGCGACAGAGCGTGACGTCGGCACGGGCAACAATCGGTTCGATCACCAGGCTTTCCTGCATGAGAATCCGTGCAGCACGGGCAGCAGCAGCACTCCCTTGGGTGACACTGTAAGCAATGTCTTTTGATCCACAGGAAGCGCCGGCAAAGAAAATTCCTTCCGTGGGCGAGTCTACCGGCCGCAGTTTGGGATGATATTCGCGATAGAAACCGTTTTGATCGAGACTCACCGACATGATGGAACTCAACCCATCGGTCCCGCCCGAAGGTACGGCTCCGGTGGCCAACACCACAAGGTCGGTCTCCAACGCCATGGGCCGACCCTGATTTCGATCTTCGACGTAAACGAATAGGCCCTTGCCCTGACTTCCGGTCGCCACCTCGGCGGGCTTGCCCTGGATGAAGATCACCCCGGTTTGACGAGCGCGACGAAAAAACTCTTCATACCCTTTGAAGGGTGTTCGCATGTCGATATAAAAGATGAACACTTCCACGCCAGGATACTTCTCCCGGATATGAACGGCTGTTTTGAGGCTGGCCATGCAGCAATACCCGGAACAGTACGGATTGTAGTTCTCGTCCCGGGAGCCGGCACACTGGATGAAGCTGATCCGCTTAGGCCTCTGAAAGTCCGAGGGTCTGAGGAGACTGCCCTGGGTCGGTCCGCCCGGATCCAATATGCGCTCCAGTTCCATCGCGGATATCACATCGGCATAGCGGCCGTATCCGTATTCGGATAGGGGTGACGGATCGAAGACATCGAATCCCGTCGACAGGATGATAGCGCCCACGTCCACCTCAGCGTCGATAGGTTGCTGGGCAAAGTCAATCGCCTGAAGATCGCAGGCAGCTATGCAGTTAAAGCAGCGTATGCAGTTATCCAAATCGATCAAAAACGTGGTGGGTACGGCCTGGGCAAAGGGCTGGTATATAGCAGTCCTGTAAGCCATGCCCAGGTCAAACTCGCTCGGGACTTTTATCGGACAGGCTTCCAAGCAGTCACGACAGGCGTTACAGGAATCACGGACATACCGGGGTTTCTGCTCTATGGTTACATGGAAATTACCTACGTAACCCTCGACTTTGCGGACCTCAGAATAGGCCATCAATTCAATACGGGGATGACGCGCCGCGTCAACCATTTTGGGAGCCAGTATTCAAATGGGGCAATCCATAGTCGGGAAGGTCTTGCAGAGCTGGGCCATCCGCCCGCCAACGGAGGGCTCCCGCTCCACCAGAATCGTATCCACGCCCGCATCGGCCAGGTCTAAGGCGGCCACCAGGCCCGCGATCCCTCCACCGATTACCAGGGCCTTTTTAGTTACCGGGACCTGAATGTACTCTAATGCCTCCAGCAGCCTGGCACGAGCAACGCCGGCCGCCAACATGTCTTTAGCCTTTTCCCGGGCCGCATCAGGTTGGTTGGTATGGACCCAGGTGATGTGCTCACGGACATTGATCATTTCCATGAGAAAAGGATTCAAGCCGGCCTCAATCACACATTTTCGGAAGGTCTCTTCATGGAGTTTGGGCGAACAGCCGACCACTACTACGCGATCCAATTCATTTTCACGGATGATATTGATGATCTCTTGCTGTCCCGGCTCGGAACAGGTATAGATGTTTTCCGCCACCTGCGCCACCCCGGGAAGCCGGGCCGCGTATTCTCCAAGTTCCTTTATATTCAGTACACCGGCGATATTGGTGCCGCAGTGGCAAAGAAACACTCCGATCCTCAGGTCTTCCTTTTTATTTGGCGTCATACCAATCCATCCTTACTCAGATGATCTTTCAATTATGTTAACCGTTCGCGGAACGTTGAAATTAAAAAATAGAAATTGGAAATTTGGTCTTCATGCTTTTGTACGGTTGATGAATGCATTCAATTGGGGTTCGCCTTCCAAGCTCCAGCCTCGCAAGGCGAAGTAGGTCTCCCTACGACGGCGCCAGATTTCCGGATCCAGGGCCGCAAACATATTTTCCGACCCCCTCAGATCATGCTTGAAGAATTTGTCGGCGAGTCTTAGGTCCCGGGGGTGCTTCCCCTCCCGCCAGTCAAAGGCTTTGATCAGATTCACACATCCTTGACCCCAGCGGTTCAGCATTTCAGCAGACACGGTTTCACCGGTAATGTATCGGCAGGCATCGATCAGGTTGCCCACGAGGTTTTCCTGGGCAGCCGCGGCCCACCGACAGAGCCCTAAGGTCTCCACCAGGGCCCATCGGTCTTCCCGCTGGATCATCTGCGAGCTCCAGTCCTCATCCGTCGATGCCTGCTTGGGAAGTTCCTCACCGGCCTTAATATCAATGGCCGGGCCCAGATACGATAGCGGCCAGAAAGC
>JAFDKD010000282.1 GCA_019307165.1 Deltaproteobacteria bacterium
ATCCACCCCATGAAAAAGCCGAGTCCAAAGTGAGTCTCCTCCCGATTGACGTTGCACCTGAATCTTGCAAAATTCAGGTAATACGCCCGCAGGGTTTTCCCAGAACCTGTCATTTAACAAACCATTCCGCTATTGGCCATGATTTTGTGCTTTTCAGGCCGATACTGAGGTGCTATTTTTAATCAATTGGGAAACTCCATGAAAACAGCGTCGGTTTTCATGGGCTTTCATATGTAGATGGAATAAATGTAAGAGGGTTGCATAAATCGCGAAAGGAGGGAAAGCTCATGTTTCATTTGACTTCATCGGCCTTTGGAGACGGGGACATCATTCCGGATAAGTATGTGGAGGACAGCGTGGTTTCCCCGCCGCTGAAATGGGAAAACGCACCGGAGGGGACCGAATGCTTCTTTCTGGTAATGACGGACCAGGATATTCCCATGCAGTATCGCGAGAACCTGGGGAGAGGATTCATTCACTGGATCGCTTGCGTTCCCGGATCCGTATCCGAACTTCCGGAGGGCGCCAGCCCGGGGAACATGCCGGCCGGGAGCAGAGAGTACAAGAGCGATTTTGTAACGTTCGACACGCCGGGATACGGATCGCATTACGGTGGCCCCTGGCCGCCCGATGCCGCACACAGGTACACGTTCCTGCTGTTTGCGCTCAAGAGCCTGCCCGATCTGCCTCCGGAGACGGACTTTGGGGAAATAGCGGCCGCCCTGCTGTACAACACCATCGATGTGGCAAGGCTCATCGGCGTTTACGGACCTGCCAAGAAGCAAATGTCGGGGTCGTGATCCTTATTCCGTATTCCGCGTATACGGGGGACGTATTCCGCGTATTCCGGGGACGTATTCCGCGTATTCCGGGGACGTATTCCGCGTATACCGGGGACACCATACCTAATTCATCATCCAAGGTGACGGAACAGTTGTTGACAGAAGTATTTTCTTACGTTATATTTCTTACGTAAGAAACGGAGGTCGCCATGGACAAAATCATGTCAACCAGAATGGACGAAGCTGTCATTCAGCGCATCGGCATACTGGCTAAACGGCTTGGAATGTCAAAAAAGGCCGTTCTCGAAAATGCTGTGCGCCATTATGTTGAAAAGATCGAAGCTGAACAGGGCCTGGATATCTTGTCGCATACCTTTGGAAGCTGGCAGCGCGATGAGGAAGCTGGCAGCGCGATGAATCTGCTGACCAGACCGTGAAATCGATAAAGGATGCCATAAATACAAGGCATTACCCAATGCCTGAACTGGTCATCCAGCGCGCATGGAGGTGAAGTCTTGCTGAGGCCATAAAGGCCCACCACATTGCTCCCCATACAAGGGATTGGTGAAGATTTTAAATATCATGTTTTGAGGAAAAAACTATGACGGTGGTCAATCATTTCTTACAGGGGTTTTTCAGAGCCGAGTCCGTGGCCGTGGTCGGTGCCACCAACAATCCTCTCAAAACAAATTACCGGCTAACCGAAAATTTAGTCACTCTGAATTATACCGGCCGGGTCTACCCTGTTAATCCTAAAGAAAAGGAAATATTCGGTCTTAAAGCCTACCCTCGATTAGGCGACATCCCAGGAGAAATTGACCTGGTCGTAATCGCCGTAAGGCCGGCCTTGGTCATGGATGTTGTCCTTGAATGCGGTGACATAGGGATCAAGAGACTAGTCATCGTCACCGGCGGTTTTTCCGAATCAGGTGAACCAGGCCGAAAGCTGCAGAAAAGGGTGTCTGATTTTATCAAGGCCCGAGGGATACGGACGCTGGGTCCCAACACCCTAACGCCAGTCAATACAGCCACTGGTCTGGCTATCTCCTACTTTCAGTTGAAAAAGCTGAAGCGCGGTAGTCTCTCCTTTGCCTTTCAGTCTGGATTTTATGAACCTAAGATGAATTGGATCTTCTCCCACTTGGGCGTGGCCAAGATGCTTGACATGGGCAACAAGATCGACATCAACGAAGTGGACGCCTTGGAATACCTGGCCCAAGACCCGGAGACCCAAGTCATCGCTATGCACATCGAAAGCCTGCAGGGGGACGGACGCAAGTTCTTCAAGATTCTGAATCAGGTCTCCTGGGAGAAACCGACCATCATTCTAAAGACCGGGCACACGTCAGCCGGCTCCATAGCTGCGTCTTCCCACACCGGCTCCATGGCTCGCGAAAACGATGCCATCTTCGATGGCCTGATCAGACAAACGGCGGCCATCCGTGCACAAAACCTGGAAGAGTTCTTCGATCTGGCCAAGGCCTTTGAACTGCTCGACCTCCCCTCAGGGGACAGGCTGGCTATTATCACCATGTCCGGAGGTGAAGGCGTCATGGCCACGGACGCCAGCGAGAAGTACGGACTAAAACTGGCACGTTTTACCGAACGGACCTCGCAAAAACTGCAGGCTGCATCACCTCTTTGGGAAATTCCCTTAAATCCTTTCGACGGCGGAGTGGTCATCCAGTTTCACATGTCGGATCCCGCGACTTTCTTTGAAACTCTGACCTTCATCCCTGAAGACGAAAACGTAGACTGTGCGATCATGCAAATGCCGCCTAACTTTTTTGAGTCCGGTTTTTCCGCCCCGGACAACCTCGATGAAAGTCAACCTTTAATCGCACAGGAATTCATTGAACGGTTAATAAAAATAAAGGGTGCAGGCAAACCGATCGCTGTCTGGCGAAACACCTTGGACAACCGGGAAGCGGAATTGATGGCCATGATCGAGTCTCGTAATCTGGCTGTCTTTCAATCCGCGGACAGGGCGGTCAAGTGCCTAGCCGCCATGGTGCGGTTTAGACGGAGAAGATCAGGTGTTAACTCATAAGTTGTAGGTTTTTAAGGGGCAGCGGGACGCCCACGAAAATATTCCTTTTTAAGGAAAAGATGAGACCGGCTAACAAGGCAAATTCAACCGACGCGAAAAAGCCGCGCGGCTGATTTGCGGTGATGCGGTATATGAATCCTATAATGTTTTCAATGGTGAAAAGATGAAAAAAATATTTGATGGTCAAAAGACGGCAAAATTAGGTACTGAAAAGAAGCCCGCAGTTGTTAATGTACAAACAGAAGAAAGATTGAAAGAACTAGCATCGATATTTGAAGAAAAGGGTTGGGAATATACAATTGGATTAGAACAAGATAAACCTGAGGATATTACCGATTTAGAAATATTATTGAATCAGCCAAAACCAATAATGGCCGAAAAGAAAGTTGGCCGCAATGAGCCCTGCCCCTGTGGAAGCGGGAATAAGTATAAAAAATGCTGCGGCAAATAAGGCTATTTTTCAGTCCGGCACGCACAGGGTTCATCTCTATGTACCGAAGGCAGGCAAGAAAGTGACTCTGTTGCATCAGACAAGAGGAGAACCTCCCCTGCCAAAGATGTCCGCGCCAACCTTCACGGAATGGGTTACATGATGCGGATAGTGGGGTATAACGACTCTTGGGATTCTGGGCATAGATGAAAGAGGGTCTTGGGGGGCAAATTTTTACTCACTCCAAACCTTTTCTCTTTTGTCGATCACCCGCTTTGCCTTATGGGTTGCTCTTTCGAGGGTATTTTCCTTTAAGATTTTGATCCTGGGGGAGACTCCGAGCAGACTCTTAATCTTCGTTCTGACCGTCTCAACCAGATCTTCGTCTTTAAGGTCAATGCTTTCCTTCTTCTCCACCTCCACATTAAATCTATCCAGATGCTTTTCCCTATAAACGACTATTTGATATTCCCCTGTCAGTTCCGGCATATCCCGCACCACTTTCTCAATATCGCTGGGGAAGACGTTGACCCCTGTAATGATCAGCATATCATCGATGCGACCGTGGATGTTGATCCGTGCATGGGTCCTGCCACAACTGCATTTCTCCTTGTTTACGGTGACGATATCGCTCGTCCTAAAACGAATCATGGGTCTTGCCCTTTTCTTTAACGTCGTGAGCACCATTTCGCCCCTTTCCCCCTCTGCAACAGGTTCAAGGGTGTCGGGATCGAGCACCTCGATAAGGTGATGATCTTCGGTAAGATGCAGGCCATCCCGTTCGGTACACATGCCCGCATTGGCACCAAAGATATCAGAAAGACCATAGAAATCATAGAGTTTGGCATCCCACAAATTTTCAATGGCATCCCTCGTTGATTTTATGGATCCACCCGGTTCGCCGGCCACGATTATCTTATTAATAGCCAAGTCCTTTGCGGGGTCAATGCCTTCCTTGATAGCCGTTTCCCCAAGATACCAGGCATAGGAAGGTGTCGTCCAGGTGATGGTGGGCTTAAACTCCTTCAAGATAAAAAGGAGTCTTTCCGAAGGAATAGTACCCGCCCAGATGCACAGTGCCCCAACTTTCTGGGCACCAATTACATCGGGGCCCCCGACGAAAAGAGTGAAATTAAGGGCATGACAGTATCGGTCTCCCGGCCTCATTCCAACTGACCAGAATAACCTTGCCTCAGCATCCTGCCACTCTTCGAAATCCTGGCGGGTAAATGGAGAGAGAGTTGGCGTTCCAGTCGATCCGCTCGACGCTGAAACAAAAACAATCTCATCTTCAGGCACGGCCACCATATCACCTAAGTCGGGAACTGCCAGTTGCCTGTCTCTCTCCACCTTTTTGTTGGTAAAAGGAAAGTTCATTATATCCTCAAGACCTCTCACCTTCCTGGGATCGACCCCCGCTTCATCAAAAGCCGTCCTGTAGTAAGGGGAATTTTCATATGAAAATAAAAGTTCTTCCTTCAGCAGTTCAAACTGGAACTGCTCCAGCTTCTCCCGAGACATGGTCTCCAGTGCTTCATCCCAGTATTCACCACTCCTTTTTTACATTTTGTCACCTCCACTTTTGTGAATTTTGATTAACCATGTAAGGGCTCCGCAAAAAATAACTTCACAGAATCGGCGCCCGGATTAATGCTGGATTTGAAACGGTGAATTACGCCGGAATTACGTCAGAAACTTAGTTTTTTACCAGCGTCCCGGACTCCACTTGGCATAACCCCCATGTCTCATATTGATAATTGAATGTTAAGCACTTTCTGCACGAACGTTTTTTATTCCGCCTTTTTCAGCCCGAAACGATCGCCTTTCAGACCGCGCACGGCCAAGTCAACGGCGGGAAGACGCCGCACGCCTTCGTCCCGTTTGTTGCCGGGAATGTTCATCATGGCGACATAATCGCCCAAGGAATCCTCCAGCGCGCTGGTGTAACCTTGCATATCCTGGGCCTTGTTCATCTGGATCTTGGCAAAACGGAGCACCTTGGGACTGTTTTCAGCCACTCTGCGGGCGTATGCGTATGTTTCTTCTTCCAGACGATCGAGCGGAAGAACGTGGTTGACAAAACCGTATTGCGCAGCCTCATCCCCAGAGATAAAGCGGCTTTCAAAGCATAATTCCTTGGCCCGGCGAACGCCGATGTCCCATGGAATCGACATGTATTCCACAAATCCGGCCAGAAACTGAGAATTATCGGCCGCAAATACAACATCCAGGCATGCAGCCAGCATCCAACCGGCATAGATGCAATATCCCTCGACCATGGCAATGGTCGGCTTCGGATGGTTACGCCATTTCAACAGTAAATCAAGGTTATATTTTTTGAATTGGTCATATTCTTCGATGCCGGGTTCGGCGTTGAGCGATTTTCGATACTCCGTTGCTTCCGGGGTTCCCAAATCGTGTCCGGACGAAAAGTTGCCGCCGTTGCCGCGAACAACGACAACCCGGACCGTCTTGTCGTCTTTCGCCTGCTCCATGGCAAGGTCGAATTCATCCAACAGACGATACCCCTGAGCATTTTTAAAGTGGGGGCGGTTGAGCGTAATGGTTGCGATTGGTCTATCGACGGTGTAGAGAATTTCTATAAAAGACATGGCATCCCTCCATTAAATATTAGGTGTATCAAGAAATGAGAAATCAAAATTCAGGACTCCTGACGTCGCGTAATTTCAGTTGCAACTTAACTCGCGGTGAAGACCAACTTCATCCGGGTCCCAGGGTATACATATGACTCTTGGTTTATTGCATCGCATAGTTGCATAAGGCAACGATTAGCTCGGAGAGTAGACATTGTATGAAAATTAACATTCATAATCCCCCCCTCTTTGCATCCAAAGGGAGCACATGGACGCCGATGGGGTTTGTGGGGTTTTGGGGTTTGCTGGGGTTTGGGTCGAAAATACGCCTGTAATGAACTGCCGGTTCTCTAAGGGCATAAGCTCCACTTTCGTTAACCACACCGCGCTCCTTAGCCTTTATGCCAAGCCTTTCTCTTGTGCTTTCAACAAATTCTTT
>JAFDKD010000966.1 GCA_019307165.1 Deltaproteobacteria bacterium
GAGATAGGAAAAACAACTGAAGGATTCAAGGGGTCGAGGGTCCAAGGGTTCAAGTGAAAAGCAAAAAAAGATATTCAAAGAGCCGACCTCCGGCACTTCTCAATGAAATCCTCTCGAACCTTGGCGTCCTGGAGTCTTCCTTCATCCTCAACCGGGAGCATGGGGAAGTGTTCCATGAATAGCCGTGCAAAAATGCCTACTCCTTCCTTCACCGGTATCCCTTTTTCGTTGTAGACCTCTACCCTCTGCACGCCGCAGCTCGGAGAATTCCGCTTAAAGACAAAGCCGCAAAGATTTTCCCCCTCAAGCTCAACGAGGCGTCTTCTCGCCCATGTGAGCAACTGCTTCGTGTGGTCTTGCTGGGTGTTGTTGGTCACGAGACGGGGGGCATCGGGAGCACCCTCCAGGTGCATGGGCTCTCTGGGCACTCCAAGGCCGCACTCAAACTCGGGGCATCCCAGCGTGTCAGCGCGGAACCGGTCCAGCAAGTGACCACCGTCGTAGCGTACTTTTTCACCCAGTAAGCAGGCACTGATTCCTATCTTATTCTTTTCTTTCATGGCCATGGAGGGGACGTTCGTGCACAACATTCATGACTTATCTGCACAGACCCCCTTGTCTCCTTGCGATGCTCAGGCCCCCGCCCCAGCAAAAGCAGCGTTGACGATGGTCTGCGCTTCCTCTTGGATGCTTCGTAGATGTTTTGCTCCTTTGAAACTCTCGGCATACAGCTTGTAGATTTCCTCCGTGCCCGAGGGGCGCGCGGCAAACCAACCATTTTCCGTGACGACCTTGAGTCCTCCGATGGGCGCATCATTGCCGGGGGCCCGGGTGAGTTTTGCCATAATGGGCTCACCGGCAAGTTCGTTTGCCGTGACCATGTCAGGGGAGAGACCCTTGAATGCCTCTTTCTGCTCACGTGTGCACGGAGTGTCGATACGCTCGTACACGGAGCTGCCAAATTTCCTTTCCAGGTCTCTGTACAGTTCTCCGGGATCCTTACCGGTCTTTGCTGTGATTTCACAGGCCAGCAGGTCCATGATGATCCCGTCTTTGTCCGTGGTCCAAACCGTGCCCTGTTTTCTTAGAAATGAGGCCCCGGCGCTCTCCTCACCGCCAAAGCCGTAAGAGCCATCCAGAAGTCCATCCACAAACCATTTGAAGCCCACCGGCACCTCGGAGAGTTTTCGCTTCAAACCCGGTCGATCATGGAACTGGACACCAGCGTCTTGCCTACCGCAGCATCCTGCCGCCAACTTGACCTGTTCTGAAACAAATACCAGACCGCTGCAGAGAGGTAGTGATTCGGGTTGAGAAGTCCGGAGCTTCTTGTAACGATGCCATGGCGATCCGTGTCCGTGTCATTGCCAAAGGCGACGTCAAACTTGTCTTTAAGTTTGATAAGACCGGCCATGGCATAGGGGGACGAGCAGTCCATGCGGATCTTGCCGTCCTTGTCCAGGGTCATGAAGGAAAAGGTGGGATCGACAGTGCGATTGACTACCTCCATAGAAAGCCCGTACTGTTCTGCGATGGGGTCCCAGAAGTGCACCGCCGAACCCCCCAAGGGGTCCACGCCGATCTGAAGACCTGCGCCCGCGATCGCCTCCATGTCGATGACATTCTTGAGGTCGGAGACGTACGGCCCAATGTAGTCATGCTGGTGAACGGAATCCGCTTTCAGTGCCTTCTCAAACGGCATTTGTCTTATGTCTTGCAGCCCTTCACGGAGAAGCTCATTGGCTCTATCCTGGATCGTCCTGGTTGTTTCCGTGTCTGCCGGTCCACCCTCCGGCGGGTTGTACTTGAAGCCCCCGTCTTCCGGCGGATTGTGGGATGGGGTAATCACCACACCGTCGGCCAGCCCCTCCTTTCTGCCATGATTGTAAGTCAAAATGGCGTGCGAGATGACCGGCGTGGGCGTGTACCCCAGATTCTTCTGGATCATGACGGTAATGCCGGCCGCAGCAAAGACCTCAAGGGCGGTGGCCAAGGCCGGCTCTGAAAGGGCATGGGTGTCCATGCCCATGAAGAGAGGTCCCGTGATGTTCTTGGATGCCCTGTATTCCACGATGGCCTGACTGATGGCCAGGATGTGGTCTTCGTTGAAACTGTCTTTCAGGGACGATCCCCGGTGCCCCGACGTTCCGAACGAGACCTGCTGACCGGGGTCCGACACGTCGGGCTTCTGGGTATGATATGCCGATATGAGCTTCGGAATATCTGCCAGCAGTGATTTCGGGGCCGGCTGGCCGGCCAATTCATGAATTGCCACTTTCGCTCTCCTAAACAGCCTATCTTTTCGTAAATACGGGTTCTTTCGTTGGTCGTATCCTCTCTCCGTTCTCATTCCCGAGCGAGTTCTGAGAGATTTGCGTCCTCCTATACCCTATGAGTCGGCTAGTTTGCAACCACAGGTTATGCTCGGCTTTCCCGGCAGCCACTGCAGCAACCCGCACCGTCGCCCTTCGTCTTCGTCCAACCTGGAGGTGCTGCTGCAAAGCCACAGTTCTGGTTAATCCGAGAGTGTTATGATATTGGCAAGGAACCTTGAAATTTGGTTAGTTTCAAGATAATTGGAAGTGAGCTTGAAAAACTCCAGGCGGCAGATATTTAATACTTTGGCAAGCCATCAACGCTTTCGCCCGCTGTACTACCCCCTGGCCGTCTAATATTCATTGCCGTTTCTCGATTTGGGCTTTTCGACATGAAATTAGAAGGTAAATTAGAATATGGAAATACTGCTGCTAAATGACATTGTCATCATATTT
>JAFDKD010000967.1 GCA_019307165.1 Deltaproteobacteria bacterium
GAGGTGATGAAGGTATGACTTGACAACAATGAAAAAATGAAATAGATTAACTATATCTAAGATATTAATATCAATAGAAAAAACAGGTTTTGCTACGCACAGCAACCCAATATCACAGGTTCACGAAACCAAAAGATGGCAAACTGATGTCGCGGCTTTGTAAGTTATTGGAATAATTGCAATCACTCAATAGAGATCGTATTTCACCAGGCGGCCGTCAAGCCCTCCCGTCGAAAGCGCCTTCTTCCATGCGGGTTTTAATCCAAGGCGTTTGATATACGTGCGATCGCCAAAATAAATATAGGCGGTCGATCCCGTACATCGCTGTTTGAGAAAATCGCCGAACCGCTTGTAAAACCCCGAAAGGTCGGTATCGGAACGCAGCCGAACCCCGTAGGGCGGGTTGCAGACGATCAATTTCCCGCGAATGTCCGCCATGTCGAACACGTCCGTTATCCTTAACGCGACGGCATTCCCGGTGTCAATGGCGGCGCAGTTCGTTCTCGCCGCCGCCACGGCCTCGGAAGACACGTCGCTGCCCGCGATAAGGCCCGCCGGCACGGATGTCATTCGCCGTATCCCCTCCTCCCGGACCCGTTTCCATAAGGACGGATCGAAGTCGGGAAATCGCTCGAACCCGAACGTGCGGCGCAGGATGGCCGCGGGCATGCGCCGGGCGAACATGTAGGCTTCGCACAGCAGCGTTCCCGAACCGCAGAATGGGTCATAAAGAGGCACGCGTCCATCCCACTCGGTGTGTTGAACGATCGCCGCGGCAAGTGTTTCGACCATGGGCGCCGGAACCGATGCCCTGCGGTATCCCCGTCTGTGCAGGGACCCGCCCGATGTATCCACGCTGATGGTAGCCCTGTTGGCGTTGATATACAAATTGATCCATATATCGGGATGTTTCGTATCTACGGACGGTCGTTTACCGATCCTGCCCGAAAAGTAGTCGGCAACGGCGTCTTTGACCCGAAGGGCGGCGAACTTGGAATGCCTGATGGCGCTGTTGGAGACTGCGGCGAACACGGCAAACGTCCCTGAAGGGGCCAGAAAATCCTCCCAGCGAATGGCGGCCGCCGTCTTGTGCAGATACCTGTCCGAGTGGCAATCGAATGTGACCAGAGGGGCCAGTACGCGGTTTATCAGACGGGAGTGAAAATTCACCGCATAAAGGGTTTTCGGGTCCGCGGCAAAGTGTATTCCCCGATAGACCTGCGCCGTATCGGCCGCACCCAGGGCCTGGATTTCCGCTTCGGCAAGGGCCTTGATGTCGTCGGCGACCTGCGCGAAAAAACGATGTGTTTTCTGGTATTGGTACATAAACGGGTTGCGCGTTTCGGGTTACGGGTTGCGGGTTACGGGTTACGGGTTACGGGTTGCGGGTTGCGGGATTCAGGTGTCCCACCTCCGCTCTGACGAGCTTCCGGCTTCGCCAAGGGACGGCTACGCCGCGACAAGACGGTGGACAGGCAGCGCTGCCTCTGGCCTGGGGGGCGGCCCCGCCCAAGGACGGCGGGATCTCCGCTACGCTCCGACAAGTCTAATCGATCGGGAAACTTCACTAAGACGGAAACCTTCGTGCTCGTTGTCGTTGTCGTGGTCGTAATCGTTATCGATTTCAATCAATGACTCACACAAATCGCCGTAGGGTGGGATTTTACATCCCACCACTGAGACAGGCAATGTCGCTGGGCACGAGCATGAACGGATTGTTAACGTAACACGAAGTTTCACAAGAGAGATGTCAGGAAAACATAGCACCTCCCTTGTTGCAAAGGCAACCGGCTATCGTAATTTACACCGGAAATCCGGCATCCAACCTCAAGTGAAACGATCCTCCAACCTCTTGCCGCGGCGTAGTCCGCGGACGAAGCCGTGTCAACCTCTTACCTTCTACCAACCACCAACTCATGAAGAAACAACACCGACCCATCCAGGGTCCGTTCGGCCATGTCCACCAGGTGGCGGTGGTGGGTGAAAAATATCACCTGGGTCTTTTTCGACAGGTCCCCCAGGACGTTCAGCGTGGCCGCGGCCCGCTCGTTGTCGAACTGGATCAGGATGTCATCCAGTATGAACGGCATGGGTTCGTGATGCGCCAGATAGGTTTCAAGGCTGGCCAGACGCAGGGCCAGATACAGTTGGTCCGCCGTGCCGTCGCTCATCCCTTCCGGTCCGACGATGTCTCTGCCGCCGGGACGAACGCCTGCGAGAACGGGACTGCCCTGATCGTCGAATTCGACCCTGACGCCTTCGAAGGCGTCCCGGGTCAAATCGGCGAACAATTCGCTCGTCCTTTTGAGTACAGGTTCCTGGTGCGTTTCCCGGTATCTTTCGATGGCCTGGGCCAGCACGGCCGATGCCAGCCGGAGTCGGGCGTAGCGGGCGGCATCGGCCTCCAGCCTCGCCAGGATTCGTTGCGATTCCTCGACCAATTCCGCGGCCTCGGCGCTGCCGTCCATCTTGCTCAGCTCGTTTTTCTCCTCGCCGATGGTCTGATCGAGCCGCGCTTTTTCATTCTCCAGGGCGTCGATTTCCTCCCTCAATTCCCTCAAACGCCCCCCTATCCCGTCGGACTCCACCGTCCTTGTCTCGCAGATGAAATC
>JAFDKD010000283.1 GCA_019307165.1 Deltaproteobacteria bacterium
ACCACCGAAAATGTCTTAAGCTCCAGGTCCCTCTTTACCGTGATTTCGACAGGCCTTCCGTCGGCAACCGCCACGACCGATTTGATTTCCGGCCAGGTTTTCACGTCCTTTCCATCGATCCCGACGACAATATCGCCCTTTTGGAGGCCCGCCCTCTGGGCCGGCGAGTCGTCTCTTACCTGACCGATTTCAGGCGTCATTACATGGTCGCCGGCGATCATGAAGAATATGCAGAAGATGAATATGGCCAGAAAGAGGTTGAACAAGGGCCCGGCGCCGACTATGGCAAGGCGCTTGAGTACGTGCTGGTTTCCGAATGCCCTCGCTTCATCCTCGGGCGGCAGGGGATCGGCGCCCTCTTCTTCGTTCTCTCCGAGCATCTTCACGTATCCCCCGAGGGGAAAGGCTGAAATGAGGTATTCGGTGTCCCCGATTTTTCGGCCCGCCAGTTTCGGCCCGAAACCAAGCGAAAACTTAAGGACCTTCACCTTGAAGAATTTTGCGGTCAGGAAATGCCCCAGTTCATGAAAAAAGATGAGGATACCCAGAACGCAGATAAAGGGCAGTACATAATAGAGAAAAAATGTCATTAGCGAATATCGACGCCTCCGGTTATATTCCTTGGCCGTCTATATAAAAAACGGTTTTTGAGTTCATTACACATGGTACGGCATGCGAGCAGATGCAAGATGCTAGATACCAGATACTAGATACTAGATACCAGATACTAGATACAAGATAAAAGATATGGGATAAGGGAAGGATCAGAGGTCACATATGAAGCCAGAAAACTGCATTTTGCTATGTCTTTTGCTGACACCTTACACCTGTCGAAGATCCCGTCTGAAGCGAAGCGGAAGCGGGGAACACTGAAACCTTTTCCCGTTCCGCCGTCCCAGCATATAAACTTAAACACTGGGCCTAAATTCATCCATTCTGAAATCGGCAATCCCACTTCCGATGTCCCGCATCCAGCACCTAGTATTTTGAATCTAGCATCTTGTATCTAGCATCCCGCATCCCGCATCCCGCATCTTGTGCCCTCATCCAGCATCTAGCATCTAGCATCTTGCAACCCGCAACTCGAACCCCTGAACCTTGAACCAATGTTCAATCTTCAATGTTCAATATCTCCTATCAGTCCTTCCGCCGTTTCGCGGGCCCATGTGTCGGCCGTCGTCACCCGCTCTATCGTGTCGATGGGGAACGGGTCGTGCACGTCGAGGGTTTTTTCAATGAGATCGGAAATATCCGGAAACCCGATCTTGTTTTCAAGAAAAGCGGCGACAGCCACTTCATTGGCTCCGTTCAAAACCGCCGGCATGCTGCCACCCGCCTCCGCCGCGTCGAGGGCAAGCTTGAGACACCGGAAGCGCCCCATGTCCGGCTTTTCAAATGTGAGGGCGCCGATCTCCTCCAACTTCAGGGATTCAAGGCCGTTGTCCAGGTGGCGCGGATATGACAGGGCGTAGGATATGGGGATTTTCATGTCAGGCACCCCCAGCTGGGCGATGGTCGATCCGTCTTTGTACTCCACCATGGAATGAATGATGCTCTGGGGATGAATGAGAATGTCAATCTGGCCTGTCTTCAGGCCGAACAGCCACATGGCTTCGATCGCTTCCAGACCCTTGTTCATCAGGGTCGCGGAATCGATGCTGATTTTTCGGCCCATGCGCCAGTTGGGATGATCCAGGGCCTGCTCCGGCGTCACGTCACCCATTTGCGCCGGTGACATGTCCCTGAACGGCCCTCCCGATGCCGTTAGGACGATCCGCTTCAGGTCCTGCCTGGCGTGACCCTGAAGGGATTGAAAGATAGCGCTGTGTTCGCTGTCGATGGGTCGAATGGACACGCCCATTCTCTCGGCGGTTTCCATGATGAGGGGGCCGGCCATGACCATGGTCTCCTTGTTGGCCAGCGCGATTTGCTTTCCGTTGCTGATGGCCTCAAAGGTGGGGAGCAGGCCCGCTGAGCCGCTCATGGCGGAAATCACCGTCCGGACTTCAGCCATGGTTGCGACTTCAATGATTCCAGGCATTCCCCAGAGGACACTGGGACGGTAATCTCCCGAAAAACGGCGTCTCAGTTGCTCGGCCGATTTCTCCTCCAGCACGGCAACGGCGAGCGGACGGAAGGCCGACATCTGTGCCGCAAGAAGATCGATATTCCGCCCGGCGGAAAGAGATACCACCCTGTAATGCTCGGGATTCGATGCAATAACCTCAAGCGCGCTCACACCGATGGAACCGGTGGATCCGAGCAAAGCGATTGTGTTGATGTTTTCAGACATTATAAAATACGAATGGTCAGGTAAATGTAAAGGACGGGAACGGCGAACAGGATGCCGTCTATCCGGTCCAGCAATCCGCCGTGCCCCGGAAGTATGCCGCTGGTATCCTTGACGCCTCGGTTCCGCTTGAGCATGGATTCGGCCAGGTCGCCGATCTGAGCCGAAACGGACATGAGGGCCGCCAGCAGGAGCACCCCGCCATCGACGGGCCGAAGCGGCCACAGGTGCAGAAACCACATGGCGCCGATCACGCTGAAAATGAGTCCGCCGCCGGCCCCTTCCCAGGTCTTGTTGGGGCTGACGGCCTCGTAGAGTTTGTGTTTTCCCAGGAGTTTTCCACAATAGAACGCGCCCGTGTCGCCGGCAAAAACCACGGTCAGTAAAAAAAAGATCCATCCGTTTCCATGGGGATATCGGTCGATGATGACAAGCATGGCCAGGGGCAGGGTCACATAGGCGGGGCCTAAAAGCCCTTTCCCGACATCCGCCGTGGCTTCCGGGCCGGGGGAACGGACCGCGAACATGGCCAATGCGAGGGGAACAAATGCCCAAAAGGCGATGACCGCCACCAGGAGGTGAATCTGCCCCGCAAAGGCAACGGCAAAGAACAGAACGGAAAGCGCGTAGCCGGACCACTTGATCGACCGCGGCGACTCAGGGGCCGCAACACGGTTGAATTCGATGAGCCCGACCACCGCTACCAGGCACAGAAAGGCGGCAAACAACCACCGGGGCGCGGGGCCTATCAGAAGGATGACAATGGGTATGCCCACCAGGGCGGTCAGCCAGCGCTTTAAATGCATATCAGGGAAAATCCGTTTGCAGATGGTCGTTTTCAGCAAGTCTCCTAGGCCGCACCGAACCGTCTGTCTCTGGCCTGGTAATCCTTGATGGCTGCAAAATATTCCTCTCTGCTGAAGTCAGGCCAAAGCGTCGGGGTGAAATAGAGTTCCGAATAGGCGATTTCCCAAAGGAGAAAATTGCTGATTCGATTCTCTCCACTGGTCCGGATAAGCAGGTCGGGATCGGGCATGTCCGGGGCGTACAGATGACTGGAGATCAACGCTTCTGAAATATCGGCCGAATTCAAGTCGCCGTTTTCCAATTTTTTCGCGATTTGCCTGACGGCGTCGGCCATTTCCTGCCTTCCGCCGTAACTGAGGGCCAGGGTCAGGGTCATATGTTTACCCGCGGCCGTCTGTTGGATGGCGTCTATGAGGGTCCTGTGGGTTTTATCGGGAAGTCTTTCCGTCCTGCCGATGGTCCGCAACCGAATGCCGTTATCCAGCATTTCCCGGCGCTCGCTTTCCAGAAACTGCCTGAGCAGGGTCATCAGGGCCGCGATTTCGGGTTTGGAGCGCTTCCAGTTTTCCTCGGAAAATGCATAGAGCGTGAGCCACTCAATCCCGATTTCCCGGCTGGCCCTCACCACCTCCCGCACCTTGTCAGCTCCCCTGCGGTGCCCTCGTACGCGATTCATGCCTCTTTTTTTCGCCCATCGGCCGTTTCCATCCATGATGACGGCGACGTGCCTGGGTAAATTTCGCGGGTCCGGAGGTGTCATGGTAGAAATGCTTCCAGTTAAAGTCCGCAAGCGGATTGCCCGGGTTAAGCTTCCGGCCGGCGGGGCGAAAGGTTTTAAAACTCCACGATCTCCTTTTCTTTTTCCGCCGTGACCTGATCGATCTGTTCGATAAAGGTATCCGTTATCTTTTGGACCTCATCGCCGGACTTATACAGGTCGTCTTCGGAGATTTCCTTGTCCTTTTTGAGTTCCTTGAGCAGCTCGTTGGCGTCCCGCCGGTGATTTCTTATGGAGATCTTGTTTTCTTCGGCCATTTTTCTGGCCAGTTTGGCCAGTTCCATTCGCCTTTCTTCGGTCAGGGGCGGAATGGCAATTCGAATTATTTTCCCGTCGTTCATGGGGGTGAGACCCAGATCGGATTTCAGGATGGCCTTTTCGATGTTTCCGATAACGGACTGGTCCCACGGTTGGATCACAATGAGCCGGCTTTCAGGAATGGAAATGGAGCCTACCTGATCGATGGGCATTTGCGTATCGTAACAATCTACCCGAATGCCCTCCAGCAAGGCCGCTGAAGCCACTCCCGTCCGGATTCGGTTGAAGTCCTTCTTCAGGGCGGCCACGGTCTTGGTCATGTTTTCACGCATTTCAGCAAGGATTTCATCCTTCATGGCGCTCTCCTCGTACCCCTACTCCTCGGAATCTCCCAGTTGGTATCTGGCAAAACGCCGGACCAGGATATTCTCTCCGGTTTTTGCCATCAAATCGTTCAACAGGTCTTGAACGGTGATGTCTCCGTTTTTCACGAAGGGTTGTTCCAGTAAACAGGCCTCCGAGTAAAACTTTTTGAGCTTGCCTTCCACGATTTTATCGATCACCTTGTCGGGCTTGCCCGATTCCTTCGCCTGAGTGGCATAAATCTCCCTTTCTTTGTCGAGCATTGCTTCAGGGATGCCTTCCCGGTCGATGGTGATTGGATTCGTGGCGGCGATCTGCATGGCAAGGTCTTTCACAAAACCCGTGAAATCGTCCGTCTTGCCGGTGAAATCGGTTTCGCAGTTGACTTCCACCAGGACGCCGATCTTCCCGCCCGCGTGGATATAGGCCCGGACCTGCCCCTGTGAGGTGGCTCGACCGCCTCTTTTCTTGGCCGTGGCAATGCCCTTTTTTCTCAGGTATTCGATGGATTTTTCAATGTCGCCGTCGCATTCGTTGAGGGCGGTCTTGCAGTCCATGATGCCGACGCCGGTTTTTTCTCTCAGTTCCTTAATCTGTGCAGTAGATATCGTCAATTTGAAACTCCTTCCAAATGGTATGCATTGTCTTTAAAACCTGTTTTCCGGACCAGGCCGGAGTTTTCCGCCGGGTTGAGAGTGGCTTCGCCAGGTTCAGGTTAAGGTCCAGGTTGAGAAAAGGAAAACACAAGCGTCAATCTGTTGCCCAACCTTAACCTCAGCCTCGGCCTGTCTTTTCAACCTTAGCCTTAACCTCAGCCTATCTTTCCGGCCCCCTATAAGGGGCGATCTAAATGAGGGGTCTTATGGATCCGGGCCTTTACCTAGAGGGTCTTTTGTTCGTCGGCCTGTTCCTCGGTCCCCGCTTTTTCTTCGGCGGGCGCCGTTTCATCCTTTGGAAGAACGATGATTTCAGGTCCCCCGTCTTCTCCACCCTCAGTCGGGGTCACCTTGGCCTCTTCGACCTCCGCGATCTCCTGGGCCTTTTGGGCTTCGGCCTCGGCAGCCAGCCGCGCTTCGGCGATGTGGTGCCCCTCGATGGCAGCGTCGGCAACCTTGGAGCAGATGAGTCGAATGGCCCGTATGGCGTCATCGTTTCCCGGGATGATAAAGTCGATTTCATCCGGATCGCAGTTGGTATCCGCAATGGCTACCACGTGGATGCCCAGTTTTCTGGCTTCACGAACTGCGATGTGTTCCTTCTTGGGATCCACGACAAAAACGGCCCCCGGCAATTCATCCATATTCTTTATGCCGCCCAGGTTTTTTTCCAGCTTGAAAAGCTCCTTCTCCATGTTCAGGGCTTCCTTCTTGGTATAGCGATTCATGCTGCCGTCCTGTTTCATGGATTCGAGTTCTTTAAGCCGGTTGATGCTTTTTCGGATGGTTTGGAAGTTGGTGAGCGTGCCGCCGAGCCATCGATTGACGATAAAAAACATGCCGCAGCGCTCACTTTCTTCGATAATGGAATCACGGGCCTGCTTTTTCGTTCCCACGAAGAGAACGGAGTACCCTTCGGCTACCGTTCTCCCGATAAAGTCGTAGGCCGTCTTGATCAGCCTGACCGTTTTTTGAAGGTCGATGATGTGAATGCCGTTACGCGCCCCAAAAATATAGGGCTTCATCTTTGGGTTCCATCGCCGGGTTTGATGCCCGAAATGGACGCCCGATTCCAATAGTTGTTTCATGTCAACAACAGCCATGCTTTCCTCCTCATTCCGGGGGACTCGCCCCCTTGCCGCGGTTAATTCCTCGGTTCAGACGTTGTTGCACCCCTGGCTTTTTCAGGGCACCGAGGCAATGGTCTGAACGTGCGATTTAGACGGTGGATTTAGTTCTCAACTTCAATCTTGAGCTTCCAACCCGATCCTGGTAAAATCATAATTTTGCGAAACGGTCGCCGGCGACAACAGGCGCGGCTTTCGGTGACCACGGAAACATCCCGACCAACGAAAGGGACCGGGTGAAATTCCGATTTCCATAAACAATCATAATTAACATCCCAAACATCGAAATGCAAGTTAAAACCTGAATCTTGCATGAACAATCTTGAGGCATTTCATTAAAAATAATTATTTCGATTAGTTAGATTAAAAAAATCGAACGTCAGGGATAACTCGTCGGGTGGACGGACTGTTGCCCAGATCACTTTACTGCGGGAACTGAGCCTGAAACGGTTCAGGGGGGGATGTCATGAGTGATGAAATTACCAAGAATTTCAAGAAAATCGCTCGCGAAGCCGAGACCGGTATCGCCAGGTCCCTCCTGCGCTGGCGGTACCGCAAGGAAGGGAAGCAGCCCCCCGGAGAGGCGGAATTGCAGCGCCATTCACGGCAGGTGGCGGAAGAAGCCCACCGGGTTATGGTAAAAGGCGGAAAGACCGCGTGGAAGGAATTAAAAAAGGTCTATGCCAAAGGACGTTCGAAGGAGGAGGAGGCGGACAGTTGAACAAGAGGGAGCGTTTATGCGGTCTTAAGACCCTTCTCGACCAATCTGAAGAGAATCGGCTTTCCCGGTGGGCGTGTCTGAGCCGTCAGGCAGTCCGGGAAAAAAGGGAGCCCGACATCGACCGGGGTCACCGACAGAATTTTTCCATCGATACCGACCGGATACTCCATTCGTTGGCATATTCCCGCTACATTGACAAGACACAGGTTTTTTACCTGGTCAAGAACGACCACATCACCCACAGGGTCCTGCATGTCCAGCTGGTATCCAAAATTGCCAGGACCATAGGACGCCTCCTCCGATTGAACGAGGACTTGATAGAGGCCATCGCGCTCGGGCACGACATCGGGCATTCGCCTTTCGGCCACGACGGGGAGAGGTTCCTCTCCACGCTGTGCGTGGCCCACGGGATAGGGCGCTGCGTGCACAATATCCAGGGGGTGCGGTTTCTTCAAGTGATCGAGCGGAAGGGAAGGGGGTGGAACCTGACGCTCCAGGTTCTGGACGGGATACTGTCCCACGACGGCGAATTGCATTCCCGGGCGCTCGAGCCCGGCAAAGACAAGACATTCGAGACCCTTGCCAAAGAAATGGAACAAAAGGAACAGGACCCGTCCCTGAATCTCTGGCCCATGACGCTTGAGGGATGCGTGGTCCGGATGGCGGACACCATCAGCTACATCGGCAGGGACATCGAAGACGCCATTCGGCTCGGGCTCATCGACCGCGGGGAGGTGCCGAGGGAATGCCGACAGGTGCTGGGGGATACAAACGGGACGATCGTCTACACCCTGGTGGAAGATTTGGTGGCCAACAGCCTGGACAAACCCTATGTGAACTTCAGCGTGGAAACCGGTGAAGCGCTCAGGCAGCTGAAAATATTCAATCAGCAGCGTATCTACCAGAACGACAGGGTGAAGGCGCAGACGGGAAAAATCAAGCTCATGTTCGAACTCCTGTTTCACGAATATGTTGCCGATCTTGAGGCGGGAAACGAAACTTCGGACATCTTCAGGGAGTACCTCGACGGCATGTCCGGGGAATACCGCGACGCGATGCCCCCCGCCGGCGTGGTCCGGGATTTTATTGTAGGC
>JAFDKD010000284.1 GCA_019307165.1 Deltaproteobacteria bacterium
AGCGGGGCCTACAACTCAGCATCAACGAAAAGGGCAAATCAGGGCCGTTTCCCCGTGGGGCTGAAGCAATTATGTCGGACCTGGAAGAAATTATAGTGTCTATGAGGGGACGCTGGTAAAAAAGTAAAAAGCAAGTCGGAGATACTTATTTTTTTACCAGCGTTGTCCCCTCCCTCGCAGATGGTTGAAAATATGGCGGACAGCGGCGAAGATACGGTTATCGAACTGGACGGGATCGACAAGATCTACAAGACCAAAGGCACTCTTTTCGGGAGAAGCCAAAAAGACGTTGTCGCTCTCAACCAGGTCTCGTTCCGCATCCAAAGGGGCGAAATCTTCGGCCTTGTGGGCGAAAGCGGCAGCGGAAAAACCACCGCCGGGCGCCTGATTGTTCGCCTGGAGGACCCCAGCAGGGGCCGAATCCTTCTCGACGATGAAGACATCGTCGCCCACAAAGGAAAAGCCCTGAAGCGATTTCGGCGGCGGGTCCAGATGATTTTTCAGGACCCGTACCAATCCCTGAACGCCCAGATTTCCGTGTTCGACACCATTGCCGAGCCCCTGGTAATCCACAAAATCGGAAAAGGGCCGGAGAGACGCGCCGCAGTCAGTCAAGCGGTGAAATCCGTGGGTCTGTCGCCCCCCGAGGAATTCCTGCACCGCTATCCCCACCAACTTAGCGGCGGACAGCGGCAGCGTGTGGCCATCGCCAGGGCCATGATCCTGAATCCCGAGTTCGTCGTCGCGGACGAGCCTACCTCCATGCTGGACGCTTCTATCTCGGCGCAGATTTTCAACATCCTGCTCAAAATACGGGAAGACATGAATGTCACCATGCTGTTCATTACCCACAACCTGGCTGCCGCCCGCTACCTGTGCGACCGTATCGGGGTAATCTACAGGGGAAACCTGATGGAGCTGGGCCCGGCGGAAAGCGTCATTCGCGATCCCAGGCATCCTTATACTCAGGCGTTGATCGATGCCCTGCCCAAATTCGGGGACTGCGGGGACATCCGGCATTACGGGACCTTGATCAAGGCACACAATGAAGACGCGGACGGCCACACGGGATGCGCCTTTTTTCCCCGATGCAAGGTCTCCCACCGAATCCGTTGCAGCAGGGAAGTGCCGCCTCTCGCGGAAGTGGGCGAATCCCACCTGACGGCCTGCTTTTATGCGGAGGCCGCCGACGCGGCAGGTCCGGATGCCGACGCATGCTACTTAGGGACATAGAGGATGCAAAGCGGTTTTTCGCCACCGTGAAAGGATCGTTCGCCGGCGTCGGCATGACGGCCTTTTCCCGCCTTTCGCCGAGCCACTTCATCCCCTCTTACCCGATTGTCTGTCTCAGGAAGACCCGGGACATCCCCATGCTCCGGAAAAAGGCCCCCGTTTTCTGTCTTGAGGAGGCGCTTGGGGAAACCATCCGGGACCGGGGCCTGAACGCCTACCGGCTTTTGTCCCACCCGACCACAAAGGCGTCCGTGAACCGTTTGCCTTTACCGCTCCATCTTTATCCCTACCAAAGCTATCCCGAACTCGATGCCCTGGCCGCCCGGGAAGGTTGGCGATTGCTGGCCAATCCCGCCTCCCTCAGGATGCGGACGGGGAGCCGGTCCTTTTTTGAAAAAATGGTCAGGGACCTGCGCCTGCCTAAAATTCCGGGAAGCATTTATCCCATTGACATGCTTGAGGTTCGGGATTACCGCGACTGGTCGGACATCCTGGGCCCCCGCTTTGTGGTTCAGCTGCCGGAGGTGGTCCAGGGCGGGGGAAGAGGCACTTTTTTCATCGATGGCGGGCATGAATACGATCAACTCAGAAAACGGTTGAATCAACGCCTTTGGAGGGGAGCGCGGCTGAAGACCATGTCCGTGCATCAACGGATTGCGGACGGGGTGTCGGCCAGCGTCACCCTGTGCGTTACACGTCACGGCGTCCTGTGCAGCGGGTTGCAACATCAGTTGACCGATCTGGCGCATTTAACGGCGGTGACGGAAAAGGGCGTTTTCTGCGGGCATGTGTGGGATGAGGGGCTATGGCCGCTTCACGTTGAGAAATCGGCGGGCCGGCAGGCCTCGGCCATGGGGGAATACCTCAAGGCCTGCGGATATAGGGGAATTGCCGGGGTGGATTTTCTAATCGCCGGGGAATCGGGAGGGGTCTTTCCCGTTGAGATCAATTCCCGCCTGACAGGGGCTTTTCCCATGCACTCCATGCTGTGCCGGGACCGCGGTATTCTCCCCATGGAGGTCTTTCACCTGGCCGAATTTCTGGATGCGCCCTATGAGGTGGACGTGGAAGCCATGAACGCGCAGTACGCCAAACCGCTCAGGGGGAGCCATTGCCTTGTGTTTCTGTTGTCGCCGGCCGGACGGCCGGCTGCTGATGCGCCTGAGCCGGGCCTTTATGCCTACGAGCCGGGCGAAAAGGGCTTTCGCAGGGAAAACCACGCGCTTGAATACGGGGATATCCGAAACGAGTGGGAATTCGTGCTTATCGACGGCCCCCCGGATATTCAAGGCGAAGCGTTTCCCACCGATGATCCCCTTTACCGGCTCTGTCGCCTGCTCTTTTCTTCGCCCGTCACCGACAAGGCAGGCCGGATCGACCCGTGGGTACAGGAGGCGATCGCCTGGGCGCACGGCGCCATCGCCCGGGAGGCCCGGCCGTGACGCTGCCCTTTGCGATAACCCTCCCTCACTGCTCGGACCGCGTCCCGAGCGACATTAAATCGACACTGATGCTCGACGATACGCAGATCATGGATTCCGTGGACCTGGGAACCGCTGAAATTTTTGGCCATATGCCGGCCGAAGCCGTGTTGAGCGCGTCGTGGTGCCGGCTGGTGGTTGACCTGAATCGCGATCATAGGCAGCGGGGCGAAAGAGGGGTTGTCCCCCGATTTGACTATGAAGGCCGGTCTGTCTACCTGCCCGGGTCGGGCCCCGATGAAAAGGAACTGGCGAGGCGGTTGGACCGCTACTATTTTCCCTTTCACCAAGAATTAACCGAACAACTGAATCGTACCGATATCAAGGGGCTTCTGGATTGCCATTCCATGAACCCCGTCGGACCCGGGCAGGCCCCGGACGCCGGTATGCGGCGCAAGGACATCGTCCTGAGCAATAACGGCAATGTCATGGGGGAGGAAGATGCCGCGCTGGGGGAAATTACATGCCCCGGCCCCATCATGCGGGAGATGAAGGCCCTGCTCGAAAATGCGGGCTTTTCCGTTTTGTTGAACTCGCCCTACACCGGCGGCTTCATCATCGGTCACTACGGCCCGAAACTGATGCCAAGAGGCGGACTGGCGGTCCAAATCGAAGTCAACCAGGACTTGTACGTCGATGCGGGCGCCGGCAGGCCTTCACCTGAGAAGACGGCAGGGGTGGGCGCCGGGATATTGAAAGTGCTGGAGAGGGTCGCCGGGCTGTTGCCGTGAGGCCGTCATTCGGATTCGTAGCAACCGACAACTCATTTGAAACTACGTAAGGTTCAGGGTTTCGTGTTACGAGTTGCGAGTTACAGGTTGCGCGGAGGTTGATTTTCTCTCGCAAAGGACTCAAAGGTCGCCAAGACAAGGGCATTCGTGGTCGTTGCCGGTTTCAATTGATAGGCTTTTCTGTACCCTGCTACCCACTGAAAACCCGGAAGCCCCCTTTGCAAAGGGGAGCCTGTCCGCCGCTTTCTGGCGGAACTTAACCGAGTCTATGGCTATTGCCCTTTTCTTGAAGTTACCCTATTGATTAGACTTGTCGGAGCTTAGCGGAGATCCCGCCGTCCTTGGGCGGGGCCGCCCCCCAGGCCAGAGGCGGCGCTGACAACTAACAACTGACAAACATTGAAGAACCGGGTATACTGCGCATCAGGTCCAATGCCCGGGAACACATCCCCCGGGCGGATGCGGGTCGCCAATCGGGTTTCAGGCCGTTGCCGCGGCCTTTGTTTCAAATCCCAGGATGTGAAAGGGCGGGTGTCGCCATGTGCATGACATGGGGAATGAGGATAAGATTTGGTGCCGGTTGCCTTGTGGCCCTGGCGATTTTGCTCTTTTTGGAAGATGCCCGGGCGGCGGACAAGACCATCCGCAATTCCCTGGACATGGAATTCGTCCTTATCTCTCCGGGCACTTTTGACATGGGTAGCCCGAAAAGCGAATCCGGCCGGAGCAATAAGGAATTGCAGCGCCGGGTAACATTGACCAAGGTCTTTTATTTGCAAACCACGGAGGTCACGCTCAAGCAGTGGTGGGAGATCATGGGAAAGCGGTTTTTCGGGAGACGGAAAGGCACCGGGGATACGCCCGCACACCGTATTTCCTGGCTCGACTGCATGGAATTTATCGAAAAACTCAACGCTCGCGGTGACGGGGTCTACAGACTGCCCACCGAAGCCGAGTGGGAATACGCCTGCCGTGCAGGCACCGACACCGTTTACAGCTGGGGCGACGGCATAGAATGCGCCAGGGCCATGTACGAAAACAGCGACAAGGCCGCGGCCTGCATGGACTATGCGAAATCCAGGGGGCTTCCCCAGGGCGCGCCGGCCCCGGTCAGGAGCTATCCGCCCAACCCTTGGGGACTGTACGACATGCACGGAAACGTATGGGAGTGGTGTATGGATTGGTATGGAAATTACCCCGAGGGATCGGTGACAGACCCCAAGGGGACCGAATCCGGGCCCGGAAGGGTGCGCCGCGGCGGAAGCTGGTTTAAATACGGCACTTCCTGCCGGTCCGCCAACCGCAACTACGGGCACCCCCCTACACGGTACCGCACCACCGGGTTTCGACTGGTGCGGGAAGTGGAATGATTTCCGCGAATGAGGCCCCTGAAGCTCACCGAAGGCGAATTCACTAACAGGCCTGCCGCGTAAATCAATGGCGCAGGGCTCAAGGCATAAGGCAAAAACAAACGATTAGACTTGTACCGTCTGATGTGGTTTATGACTCGTTTCTAAAAAAACCAATTTTCCGCAAATCGAAAATTATGGACGCCGGCCTAGTGGAGCGTCCGCTCTTCATCTTCCATTTCCTTCATGTAGGCGCGTTTTTTCAACATCACTCGGATAAAGGCAAAGAACATGATTGCCGCGCCAAAAACAAAAATGATTTCGTAGAGATGATAACTCAACTGGGCCAGGAGGGTTGTCTTACGTGACAGCGTCTCATCCACGTCTTCGCCTCGACTAAGGCGGGTCATGACACCGAGCATCCTCGCGCGTCCGAACCGCGCGATGAGGAAATTGACGAACGACTTGCTTTCCGCATAGGCCAGCATCAATTCTTGTTTTTGAGAAGGAAATCGGTCTTCAAGATACCGAAACGGAATAAGCCGTCCTTGTATGGCGGCTCCGGTCAGCGGCGACCGCTTGAAGTCCATGACCATTTCGCTGATGCCGTCACTGGCCCACTGGCATACCCCTTCATCAAGCCACCTGGGAAGGACTGCTTCATTGATGTGGTGGTGCAGCAGCAGATGACACAACTCGTGTTGAAGCGTGATTCCCAGGGTGAAGGGGCGCACGTTCATACGGGTATGGTCGATGACAATGCCGTTGTTGCGGGGCAGGGCGTAGGCCACCACGAACGGGCTCCCCGCCATTTTCTGAAACCGCTCATGCTCGGCCACTAGAAGAATGGTCGGTTCGAGACCCAATTCCCAACCGAAAATGCCCTCCAGCTTAGACCTGATTTCCGGATAGAGGCTCACCACTTCGTCGGCGGAGGCTTGAAGGACGGGGTCATACACGATTGCTACGCCGTCCCCGTAAAGGAGCCCGGACGCTTTGGTCCCATGGACGGGCGCGATGCCTATAAACCATCCGAAAAGCCAAAGACATATAGCGATTCCTATTCGCATAAGTGAGTCTTTTCCTGCTGAGTCGCGCTCATATGAAACTTCGTAGGGTTCAAGGTTCAGGGTTTCGGGTTACGCGTTGCGAGTTGCAGGTTGCGCGGCGGTTGATTTTCTCTCGCAAAGAACGCAAAGGTCGCCAAGATAAGGGCATTAGATATTGAACATTGAAGATTGAAAATTGAGCCTCTTTTCTCCGTCATCCCCCGCCAAAAAACGGCAGGATCTCCGACCCGCACCCCCCAGTCGT
>JAFDKD010000285.1 GCA_019307165.1 Deltaproteobacteria bacterium
GTAACCGCTGAAAAGGATGACGGGGGTTTCGGGCCGAATCGCCATGATCTTTTCGACGAGTCGGCTTTCTCCTATTCGGGACATGTTTACATCAGCTATCACCGCATCGAAACCGTCCGGCTCCGATTGAAACAGGGCAAGGGCCTCGGCACTGGTGGTCCGGACGGCCACGTCATATCCCAGGTGTTCCATCATTCGCCGGCCCATGACGGCAAGGGCTTCATCTTCGTCCGCCAGCAGTATCCGACCTCGCCCCTTCTTGAGTAAAATATCGGGCTCCCTCCGCTGTGGAATCTCCGCCGTGATTCTGGGAAGGAATACATGAAAGGTCGAACCCGCGCCCGGCTCGCTGGTCGCGGCAATGGCGCCGCCATGGCTCTCTACGATCCCGTGCACCACGGACAGCCCGAGTCCGGTCCCTTCACCCGGCTTCTTGGTGGTAAAATAGGGGTCGAATACGCGTTGCAATACGTCCGGAGACATGCCGTGCCCGGTGTCTCCGACAGACATTCGCACATAAGGGCCGGGGTGCAGATCGTGGTGAAACGCGGCTTCCTGTTCTCCCACATCCATATCGCAGAGAGAAACCTCCATCTCCCCGCCGCTGTCCCGCATGGCATGCGCCGCATTGGTGCAAAGGTTCAGAAGGACCTGATGAATCTGAGTCGGGTCGGCTTTTACGATGCCGTATTGCCCGGCTGTGTTAAGGCGGATATCGATCGTGGAAGGGAGGGATGCCTTCAGGAGTTTGACGACCTCCTTGACGATGGGCTCCATAATGAGCGGCTGGAGCGCCTGCTCGGTCCTGCGACTGAATGCCAGGATCTGGCGAACCAGGTCTTCGGCGCGTTCCCCGGCATTTAGGATCTCGCGGAGATACTCCCGTTTTGGCGTGGGCTTGTCGCTCTCGATCATGGCAAGCTGAGCGTATCCGAGCATGGCCGTCAGCAGGTTGTTAAAATCATGAGCGATGCCTCCTGCCAGGGTGCCGAGGGCTTCCAGCTTCTGAGCCTGTCGGAGTTGCGCCTCCATCTTTTCCAGGCGGCGTGTGCGCGCCGCCACACGACGCTCCAACTCGTCCTCCATGCGCATCTCTTTGGAAACATCCACGAGGCTTCCAATGGAAAGGCATATCTTATCGGATTCGTAGATCCTGATCCTGGCGCTGTCTTTCAACCAGCGTATCCTGCCGTCCGGAAGCCGTACTTTGTATATGGCCTCCAGGACCCCTCTGTCCCTGGCCTCGTTCCTGAGGTCTTTTCGGATGCGTTTCAATTCGCTTGAGGTAAGAATTTCATGTTTTACGCCTGCATCGACATGGGAATCGGAATAGCGATAAATCCGCCGATCCATAATGCTGCGCTGGAACAAATCGCGAAAGTTGGACGGCCGGCACTGAAAAAGGTCGGAAAAGGGTTTGCTCACATATTCGTACCAGATGTTCTCCTCGCCTTCCCGCCAGGCAGAGATGTAGGTCATGTCAATGGCGTCGCTAAGCTCCAGCGTTCGGAGGGCCGAGATGCAGGTCTCCAGGTAACTGCTGAGTTCCGGGCTGAAGCCGCCTTTAAGAACGAGTCCGCAATAATTGCTCAACTCAGACGATTGGAAATCTTTAGGGGTATTCATTGGTGTAATCTCCCTCGCGCCCATCCGGAGCGGATCATTAAACTATGTGAAAGCCTGGTGCCTGTCAATTTAATCCCTTGTCCGGGAATTTCGCTCAACTCCTTGCTTCTTTTCCCTTAATGTGGCAGTAAATGTGTTTCGCTTTTTCTTTCAAATTCAAGGCCTGAAGAGATGAGGAGCGCATATGGGCGGGAGCGACATAAACGGCGGCAATTCAAACGGTCCCCTTGAGGGCGTACGCATCCTGGAGCTGGGGGTATTTCATGCCGGACCCGGGGCTTGCGCCATCCTGGGTGATCTGGGCGCCGATATCATAAAGATCGAACCCATGGAGGGCGACCCGGAGCGATACTGGACCACCGTGGGACGCATTGATTTTTCCCTTCCCAACGGCGATAATATCATGTTCCATGCATCCAACCGAAACAAGAGGGGGATCTGTCTCGACCTGAAAAAACCGGGGGCCCGCGAGGTCTTTCTCCGTCTGGTTCAATGGGCGGATGTATTTCTCACCAATCTGAGGAAGAGCACTCAAAGAAAGCTGGGCCTGGATTACGCAGCCATTTCGAATGTCAAATCCGGAATGGTTTATGCTAGTGTGTCCGGTTACGGGCCCGAGGGCCCCATGTCGGACCTGGGCGCATTCGATCCCCTCGGCCTGGCCCGGTCCGGGCTCATGTTCGTCACCGGAACCGAGGAGCCGGCCTTTTTGCATATCGGGATACTGGACCAGGCGACGGCCATAACAGCCAGCCATGCCATTCTGGCGGCCCTGGTCCAAAAAGAACGGACCGGGGTAGGGCAGGAGGTGAACGTGTCTCTGTACAGCGCCGGGCAGTGGCTCATGTATCCCAACCTGATGATCAGCAATGTCCTCGGCATCGATCCGAATAACACCGGAGAGCGCGATGAGCATTCGCCGTTGAGAAATTTTTTTCGCTGTAAAGACGGCAGGTGGATCATGGGCACCCATCATCCGGAAGGGCGTTACTGGGCAAGCTTTTGCGAAGCCACGGAGCAGCAGGACCTCATAACCGATCCCAGGTTCGTCAACGAGGAGGCAAGGGCGGCAAACTGCGCGGAACTGGTAGCGCATTTCGACAAGGTGTTTGCGACCCGTACCAGGGATGAATGGATGGCCGTTTTCCTTCCCAGGGGGCTCATGTTTTCATCCATCCAGCACGTGAGCGAGATCAAAAACGACCCCCAGGCCCTGGCCAACGATTACGTGGTTGATTTCGATGATCCGGCAGTTGGAGAAGTCAAACTACCCGGCTACCCGGCCCGATTCGGCAGGGCCAGGGCCGGAACTCGAAAACTCGGCCCCGCTTTGGGCGAACATACCGAAGAGGTGCTTCGAGACATGGGCTTTGCTTCGAAGGAGATCGAGAGCCTGCGAAAGGAAAGGGCGGTCGGTTAGCCCCGTTCATCTGTTTTTTAGGGACATATGGGTGTTCACCACGAAGAACACGGATTTCAGAATTATACATGCAAGATTCAGTTAATTAACCGCCCGCTCGCGTTGCTCGCTAGATTAGAGGATGAAAGGGATTGTTGCCCCTGGCGATACTCCCAGGGGCAACCCTCGCACCCAGCTGCGCTGGGGCAAGGGGGTCTCTATAAACGGGCGCTTCGCATAGATACCAGGCCTATTTTCGAGAGACCCGGCCTCGCTGCGAAGCAGCGTGGACGTTTCCCCCGGGGAACATCGCCCGGGGGAAAAGATCTTTACCATCCTGTTCATCAAGTCCCGCGTAGCGGGACGGGCGGTTTCATGATTTTACGGAAGGCAATAACCCACCGGGAGGAAAAAATGGCAGAGCAAACGGGCGCAGAGGCAATTGTCAACATCATCAAGGAGGCCGGGGTTCGGACGGTTTTCGGTATTCCCAGCATCCACAACATCGCTTTGTATGACGTCTTGAGAAGCGAGCCTGCCATCAGGCACATCCTTTGCCGGCAGGAGGCGAGCGCAACGCACATGGCGGACGGCTATGCCCGCCAAAAAAACCACCTGGGAGTCGTCATCGCCTCCACGGGGCCGGGAACATGCTATACGACCCCCGGCATTCTGGAGGCATGGTGCAGCTGTTCGCCCGTTCTTCTGATTACCACCAACATCCCGTTGAACAAGATCGGCAGGGGCCAGGGCGCACTTCACGAGTTGAACGATCAGGCGTCCCTTTTCAGAAACATGACAAAGGCCGTGTTCGAAGTCCGCTCCAGCGCGGATATCGAACCGATGACGCGGGAGGCCACGCGGACCGCCTTGTCGGGATGCCCGGGGCCGGTTTGTCTGGAAGTGCCCACGGATTTGCTCAGGGGCCCCGTGCCGAAAGGCCTTGAAAAAGCGGTCGAACCGGCGCCCGCTTCGGCGCTTCCACCCGGAATGGAGGATGCCCTTTCCAGGCTTCGCAAGGCAAAACAACCCCTTATTATCGCCGGTCAGGGCGCCGTTCGCGCGGGGATCAGTGCGGAGATTCTGTCCATTGCCGAGTCATTGGGCGCCCCGGTCATCACCGCCACCAACGGCAAAGGGCTCATACCGGAGGACCACCCGCTGGCATTCGGTTTTGCAGGGCGGCGGGGCGTCGTGCGAGAGGTCGTGGGGGCGTGCGACATGGTCCTGGCCATCGGCACCAGGCTCAGGGAGGCCGATGCCAAGCGCCGGGGACTGGTATTGAACGATTTGATCCATGTCGATTGGGATGAGCGGTGGATTGGAAAAAACTACCCGGCAGCCGTAGCGCTGGTGGGGGATGTGGTCGCCATTGCACAACACATGGCCGGGGAACTGGCCGGGGAAACGCCTTCCGAGGCCCGCCGGTCGTGGGTGGCCGACGCTCGCAAAACGCTGGCGGCCGAACTGGAGGACGTCCGAAAAGACCGAAAGGAGATGGCGTATCTTGAGGCAATTCGAAACGCCATTCCCGGGGACGGGGTCCTGGTAGCGGACAACACGCAACTGGCCTACTGGGCGGAGTATTTTTATAATTCGCAATGCCCGGGCGGCCTTGCGGCGGCCAGGGGATCGGCCGTTATCGGCTATGCCCTGGCAGCCGCCGTGGGCGCCAAACTGGCGGACCCGAAACGCGCCATTGTGGCGCTGATCGGTGACGGCGGCTTCCTTTACGGGGCCCAGGAACTGGCTACGGCCGTACGTCACGGCATCGGTTTTCCCGTGGTGGTGGTCAACGACAATGCCTTCGGCATCATTGCCCACCTCCAGCGAAGCTACTATGGGAATGAACACGAATCGCGGCTGATCAACCCTGATTTCGTGGCCCTGGCCCATTCGTTCAATGTCAACGGGCTTCGGGTGGATACGCCTCCGATGCTCGAGGCGGCCATTCAGCGGGCTTTGGGCTCTCAGGGGATGTGGGTCATCGAATTGGAGGCGGATTTTCCGGAGCCGCCGTTCGGATTGTATTAGGCATTGATGGAAGGGGGATTTGCAGGCGGTTTTAAATCCCCCCCAGGAGGCTGTCTGATAACCGCCGAATTCCTAGGGAAACTCCTCCCCCT
>JAFDKD010000286.1 GCA_019307165.1 Deltaproteobacteria bacterium
CCGCCTCTCGCTTGCCCGAGTATAATGGCCAACAGCGGGCGGGAAAAGGAAAAGTTTCTTACACGATTAGACTGGCCGCCCCCCAGGCCAGAGGCGGCGCTGACACCTGAAACCGCTATTTTTTCACGCCAACGACCCGCCGTCCACCGTTAGTCTCTCCCCCGTGACGAAATCGGAAAGCCCGGAGGCCAGAAACAGGACAGCGCCGACCACGTCCTCCACTTCCGCGATTCGGCCCATGGGTATGGTGGCGGTGATCTGCTTAAGCATCCCCTCGTCGCTCCAGAAGGGCTGGCTGAACTTGGTTCTCACCATGGAAGGGGCCACGGCGTTTACCTGTATATTTTGCTGGGCCAATTCCACGGCCATGACCTGAGTGAGCATCTCAACAGCCGCCTTGGCCACCGAATAGATCCCCATGCCCGGCGCCGCCTTTTTTGCCGCAGTGGAGGTGATGTTGATTATCTTTCCGCCGCCGCTCGCTTTCATGAGCTTCACCGCCTCGCAGGAGGCCAGGAATGTCCCCTTGAGATTGGTCTGGATGATCTTGTCCCACAGGCCTTCTCCGGCTTCGGCAACGGAGGCCGTAAGGATGTTCATTCCCACGTTGTTCACCAGGATGTCCAGCCTTCCAAACCGCTCTTCAACAGCCTTGAAAAATTCCCCCATGTGGGCCGAATCACCCACATTGGCGGCCATGGCCATGACATCATGGCCCTGTTCGCGGAACGTCTGCACCGCCTGATCCAGGTTCTCCTGTTTCCGCCCGCAGATGGCCACACGCGCACCCTTTTCCGCCATAGCCGTGACAATACCCATGCCGAGGCCTCTGCTGCCTCCCGTGACCACCGCCGCTTTTCCTGTCAAGTCTAGACTCATCTCGCTCATTGCCGCCCCCTTCCTAAATAATTAAACGTCTCGTAAATTCTACAACTTATTGAAATTATAGATATTTATTGAGGTTTGGGTGTCTTGCCTCAAAAAGTGTTCCATCATTCCAACATTCCAATTGGGGCGAAGCCCCTAAGTTCTGGTCTAATGAAAACCACGTGGCACCCAAATTTCATTTATAGATGAGCATTACATAGCCGAAAACGGGAACACCTTGCAACCAAAACTGTTGCCTTTTTGAAGGAAAAAACTAAGAATTGATATAAGGGGGCTGCATACGGTATGTGGCCAAGGATTCCAGGATTCAAGGATTCAAGGGGTAGCGAAGCAAGCTGCAGCATTTGAAAAACGGGAGGCTAAAAGGACTCCCGAATGTCACAGACAGGAGCAGAACAATGAAATTCACTATCATCGGCGGTGATGCGGCGGGCATGAGCGCGGCGAGCCGAGCCAAACGCAGCCGGCCCGATCTGGAGGTTGTCGTACTCGAACAGTCCCTGGATGTCTCCTACAGCGCTTGCGGCATGCCCTACAATATTGCCGACCCGAACGCTTCCATCGAGGCCCTTGTGGTCCGGCAGGCAAAGGTTTTCAGGGAAAAACAGGGAATCGATTTAAGAACCGGGCACCGGGTGAACGCCATCGACACGGGAAACAAGACGGTATCCGGAAACAGGAGCGGCGGCGACCGGTTTCAGGTCGATTACGACCACCTCCTGATTGCCACCGGCGCATCTCCTTCCATACCCGACCTGCCCGGATTCGACCTGCCCGGGGTCATGCCCCTGAAAAGCCTGGCGCATGGAAGGCAAATCAAGACCTTTATCGAGGCGAACGGCATTAAAAGGGCGGTCATTGTGGGCATGGGCTACATCGCCCTGGAAATGTGCGAGGCCTTGCGGGCCAGAGGGATCGGCGTGGATATGGTGAAGCCGCGCCCTACGTTTATGCCGGGGATGCATCCGGACCTGGCCCATGTGGTGAAAACGGAATTGGAGGATCATGACGTCGCGCTTCACCTGGGCAGGACCCTGAAGGGAATTGAAAAATCGGGCGGCGCACTCCGGGTGATCACGGATGACGGGGCCCTGGAAGGAGATATGGTGCTGGTGGCGGTGGGTGTTGACCCCAACAGCGAACTGGCCGAAGGGGCCGGCCTGGAACTGGGGCCCTCACGGGCCATAAAGGTCGACAAGTCGCTTCGCACATCCGACGAAAATATATTCGCTGCCGGGGACTGCGCCGACGCATTTCACGTGGTCACGGGCGAGAGGACATGGATACCCCTTGCGCTTCGGGCGAACCGGGCAGGATGGGCCGTGGCGGACAACGTCACCGGAAAGGCGGTAAGCCTGGACGGCGTTGCAGGGACGGCGGTCTTCAAGGCGTTCGATCTCCAGGTCGCGAAAACCGGCCTGACGCCGAAAGAGGCGGAAGCGTCCGGGTTTGAGCCCGTGGACGTGATGATCAAAAGCCGTTCCAGGGCCCATGCCCAGCCCGATGCGACAACCATCCGGGTCCATATGGTCGGGGACCGCAGATCCGGACGTTTGCTGGGCGTGCACATGGTGGGAAAAGAGGGTGTGGCCCATCGCATCAACGCCCCGGCCGTTGGCCTGCACCAGAGGATGACGGTTGAGGCCTTCAGCCAGTGCGACCTGGCCTATGCGCCCCCCTTCGGGCCGACATGGGACCCCATGCTTACGGCTGCCGTACAGCTTCTGAAGAAGATGTAAAAAAATAGGGGTCGAGGGGTAGAGGGATAGTATCGCAAGCTTAGTCGGCAACAGGAACCCTGGAATCCTCGGACCCTCGAATCCTGGACCAATTCATGAAACCCGGCAAATCAGAAAAAGCGAAAACGGATCCCCCCCCCCGCATAACTGTTTCGGGAATGCGCCTATGGGCATTTCGAATTATCGGGATCTTCGTCATACCGCTTCTGGTCCTCCTGGCTGTGGAGGCGGGTCTTCGATTGGCGGACTACGGTTATCCCACAGCCGCCATCGTACCTTGCACCATAGGCGAAACGGACGCCTATTGCGACAACGTCAAGTTCGGCCGGCGTTTTTTCCCCGAAAACATCGCGCGGGAACTTCGCCCTTTTGCCTTCAAGGCCAAAAAGAAAAAAGGCGCCTATCGGATCTTTGTTCTGGGCGCTTCGGCGGCCAAGGGAACGCCCGAACCCGCATTTTGTTTCGGCCGTTTTCTGGAATTGATGCTGTCCGAGGCCTACCCTGATATCGCCTTCGAAATCCACACCGCCGCCGCCGTGGCCATCAATTCCCATGCGGTCGTGGAAATCGCCAAGGCGTGCGCCGATCGCGATCCTGACCTGTTCATTGTCTATCTCGGAAATAACGAAGTAGTAGGCCCCTACGGGGCGGGAACCGTTTTCAGTCCCATTGCATCCAATTTGTTCGTCATCCGGCTCGGGCTGGCGCTTAAGGCCACCCGCATCGGACAGCTTGTCGAAAACCTCATCGGATCCTTCTCTTCAGCGGCGGGAGCGCCCCGCGCGTGGAAGGGCATGGAGATGTTTCTCGACAATCAGGTGCGATATGATGACGCCCGTTTGGAAATCGTCTATGGCCACTTTCAGAAAAACCTGGAAGATATCCGGGAAACGGCGGTCGGCAGCGGCGCCCGAATCATTTTCTGTACGGTCGGCAGCAATATCAAGGACAGTCCGCCCTTTGCGTCCCAGCACCGGGAAGGCATGACCCCATCGGAACTTGAACGATGGGACACCCTTTATCAAGAAGGCATAGGCCATGAGGATGCAGAAAATCATACGCTTGCCATCGAGAAATACCTGGCCGCGGCCGAGCTGGATAACACCTATGCGGACCTCCAGTTCCGACTGGGCCGCTGCTACTGGGCCTTGGAAGATTTCCCGAAGGCAAAGGCCGCCTATACCATGGCCAGAGATATGGACACGCTGCGTTTCAGGGCGGACAGCCGGATCAATGAAATCATTCGCCGTGTGGCCCATGCCTCCCCCGGCGACATGACCGGCCTGGCGGATGCCGAAGCGGCGATCGCCGGCCACAGCCCCAACGGCGCTGCGGGGGCGGAGTTGTTCTACGAACACGTTCACCTGAATTTCAGCGGCAACTACCTGCTCGGTCGAATCCTGTTGACGCAAACCAAAGACCTGCTGCCCACGGGGACAACCGACAAACGCCCGGACAACGGGAACGTTATTTCGGAAAGCGAGTGCGCGCGGTTTCTGGCATATACCGATTGGGACAGGCATCGGATTCTTTTCGACGAACTGAAGGCTTCCTTTAAAAGGGCCCCGTTTACCAACCAGCTTTACCATGAAAAGCGCATGCGGCTGATGGCTGCGGAACAGGATCGGGCCACACGCTCGACGAAGGTCTTTCGAGAGGCCCTGGACCAACACGAACAGGCCTTGAGCAAGAGCGGCTCGGACTTCGGCTTCCGCAAAAAATTTGCCGCCCTGGCGGTAGAGGGGGGAAACGACGCCCTGGCGGATGAACAGTACCGGTTCATGGCGGAGAACTTCCCGCTCAATCCGACGGGTGAAAGCGGACTCGGTTTCCTGGCCCTGGAAAGGGGCGACCCGAAGGGCGCCGTCCATCACCTCAACCGCGCCCTGGCGCTTTTGCCCACCTCGGCCTACGCCCACTACAACCTGGGCAAGGCCTACTGGGCGATGGGGGACATGCCAACGGCCCTGGGCCACTGTTTCAAGGCCCTGGCCCTTCAGCCCGATTACCACGGCGTATATAATATTTTGAACCGGGAAATCGTTCGGATGTTCCAGGAAGGCCGCTATACCGAGGCCCTGGCCATTGGGGAGCGCCTTCTGCCGGTTCAAGAGCGGGCCCTGGGGCCGAAGCACGGTTCCCTTGCCGCGACCCTCAACAATCTCGCGGGCCTGTACCAGACAATGGGGGAATATGCAAAATCCGAGCCCCTGTATCGCAGGGCCCTGGCTATCAAGAGAAAGACCCTGGGCCCGAATCATCCCAGCGTGGCCACCAGCTCGAACAATCTGGCAGGCCTCCTATTTCTGATGGGAAACCTCGAACAGGCCGAAACCTTTTACAAAGAGGCGCTGCGCGTCAATTTAAACGGCTACGGCGTTCGGAGGCAGGTCGTGGCTGAAAACTTGAGCGGTCTGGCGTCGGTCTATTCAGCCAAAGGAGACTATGCGAAGGCCCAGCGCCTGTACGAAAAAGCACTCTCCCTCTACAAGGAAAGCCTTGGACCCAATCACC
>JAFDKD010000287.1 GCA_019307165.1 Deltaproteobacteria bacterium
AAGCCCAAAGACCCGTTGCACTTTCAATTCGTCCTCGGCACCCCCTGGGGGGCGCCGGCGCCCCCCAAGACATTGCTGCACCTTTACGACGATATGCCTGATGACGCCACATGGTCCGTCATCGGGATCGGCAAAGGGCATCTGCCCATGTCCATGATGGGACTCATCATGGGCGGGCACATCCGCGTCGGCATGGAGGACAATATCTACTATGAACGCGGCGTCCTGGCCAAGAACAATGCCGTGTTCGTGGAGCGAATCGTGCGCATCGCAAAGGAGTATGGAAGAGAGGTCGCATCCCCTGCCGAGGCCAGGACGTTGTTGGGGCTCAAGAAATAATAAATTGGCATTGGCGAGGAAGATTTACGCGTTGGCCAAGGGTTTTCCTTTAAGAGAAAAGCCGGGATATCGACCAGGATGAAATAGCGAAAGATATGGTTCATTGGGGTGAAAAACGTCTCGAAGAGAGAAGCCGCCAAGTTGAGTGATCGTGTCAGCATCATTACCTGGAGATTTCTTTTTGCTGGGAGGCGTTCCGCGGAGGGGGGGACGTCGTTGACTAGATTGAATTACTCTCGGTTCTGCTCAATATCTTGGATATTGCGGGAGTAGATACGCCCAGTCGACGGCCTGTTTCCGCAAGCGAAACAATACGACCGGATTGAATGGAACAATGCTGTGAACGCAACTCCCCGGAAAGAGCTTTCTCTCTTTGATTCCATATGCATAATTGTCGGCATTATTATCGGCGCCGGCATCTATGAGATCACTCCGACCGTGTCCTCATGCATGGGTGGCTGGGAAGGAATATTAGGCATCTGGCTGGCGGGAGGCCTTCTGGCTCTGAGCGGGGCCCTTTGTTATGCGGAACTGGCCAGTGCCTATCCTCACGAGGGCGGAGACTATGTCTACCAGACCCGCGCATACGGCAGTTGGGCCGGTTATCTGTTCGGCTGGTCACAACTGGCGATCATCCGGCCAGGCGATATCGCACTTATGGCCTTCATCTTTGCAAGGTATGCCCTGACACTTTATGCGCCGTTTGACAACATATTCCCGATCTACGCCGCCGCCGCCGTCATCGTCTTGACGGTCATCAACATCATTGGCGTGAAAGAGGGCAAATGGACCCAGAATCTTTTGACCGTGATCAAAACCGCAGGACTTCTGGCCATTATCGCCATAGGCCTCTTTGCGTCCGTCGAGCCGCCGGTCCCTTCCGTAACCCCTGACATTACGATAGGAGGCCTTAAACTAGCCCTCATACTTGTACTTTTTGCCTTTGGCGGCTGGAATGAGATGGCCTATGTTGCAGCGGAGGTCAAAAAGCCAAACCGTAATATCGTCCGCACCCTGGTGATCGGGACCGTTTTAGTCACGGTGTTGTATATGCTGGTAAACGGGGCGTTCATTCACGCACTGGGACAGGAAAACATGGCCTCTTCCAAGGCCATTGCCGTTGATACCATGGCAACGGTTTTCCCGGAGATGGCCGCCAGAGCGATCAGCATCCTCATATGCATCTCGGCCCTTGGGGCCATTAATGGTCTCATCTTCACAGGCGCCCGGATCTCCTACGCCATGGGCGCCGAGCACCCATCTTTCCGGGGCCTGGGGACCTGGAGCCCACGCTTCGGCACGCCCATATGGGCCTTAATCGTCCAGGGCTGCCTGAGCCTGGCGATTGTCCTCTTTGTCGGGTCTTTTATCGATACCATCCTTTACACTGCGCCTGTGGTTTGGCTCTTCTTTCTGGCCACCGGCCTGTCAGTATTCGTGCTCAGGCACAAAGATCCACAAACCCCGCGGCCTTATAAGGTATCCGGTTTCCCTGTGCCGGCAATTGTCTTTTGCACCTGCTGTGTCTTTATGCTCTACAGCTCAGTATCATATGCCCTGGCCGTAAAGCCTATCGGCTTCATTACGGTTACGTGCGTTGTGCTTGCAGGCATTGTCGTCTACCGGCTTACGGAGGTCCGCCAAAAACCTAAAACATTGAGACGATAAAGAGGTATTGCACTATTCGAGGAAGAGAGACATATAAGCCGGTTGACCTCCGAGATGTATTCCTCTACTTTCACACGCATAGCAGTTTCGAGGTGGGAGGATGGGCGTTTTAGCTGATTCCAAGGCCGACACCAACGGCATGGCCATTCATCTGGCTCCCCGGGGCAGAGCGCAAAGAAATGGATTTCCTGGCGTTTTTACCGGTGAGCTCAATGACTTGGCCGAACTTTTTAAATTAACGCTGGATAGCGTTTACTCGGGCACCATCGTATGTGACAAGCATTCGAGAATCCTGTACATGAACCGGTTTTACGCGGATCTGCTCGGCGTAGACAGGGAGGAGGCCGTAGGCCGCCACATCATGGACTTTTTTCCATCCTCACGGGTTCCATCGGTTATTGACTCCGGGCGGGCGGAACTGGGCGCGCGCTGCACCCTGCGCGCGGCCATCGATCTCGTGGTCAACCGGATTCCGATAAAGGCCGACGGGGAAACTATCGGGGTCGTGCTTCAGACGGTGTTCAGGAGCTACACTGAAGTAAACGAACTCATGAAGCGGCTTAACAGCCTGGAAAAGCGGGTGGTTCAATACAAACGGGGCCTCGACAGCATGCTGTCCGCCACATACACGTTCGATTCCATTGTGGGCGAAAGCAAGGGAATTGTCGAGGCAAAGCAACTTGCTGAAAAATATGCCCGAACGGACGCGGCCGTTCTGATCATGGGAGCCACGGGGACCGGTAAGGAATTGTTTGCCCATTCCGTGCACCTGGCCAGCGACCGGCGAGACGGCCCTTTTGTGTGCGTGAACTGCGCCGCCATTCCGCGCGACCTGCTGGAGTCAGAGCTGTTCGGGTATGAAGCGGGCGCATTCACGGGGGCGCGGCAGAAGGGCAAGGCGGGCAAGATCGAACTGGCGGACAGGGGCACACTGTTTCTGGACGAGATCGGGGACATTCCGGCAAACGCCCAGGCCAAACTGTTGCGGGTCCTGGAAAGCAAGAAAATTGAAAGACTGGGCGGGGTCAAGGCGGTGAGCGTGGATTTCAGGCTGGTGGCCGCAACCCACAGGGACCTCAAAAGCATGATCAAGCGGGAGGAGTTCAGGGAAGACCTGTTTTACCGAGTAAACACCATGACCGTGGAGGTCCCGGATCTATCGGCCCGAGAGGAAGACATCCCGCTGCTGGTTGAGCATTTTCTGGATGCCGTGAGTGAGCGTCGGCTTTATGTGAGCCCCGAGGCCCTGTCCATGCTGGAGCGCTATCCGTGGCCCGGCAACGTCCGGGAACTGAGAAGTGCGGTGGAAAGGGCGGTTACACTGGCCGACGGCGTTGAACTGGAACCTGCGCACTTTCCCACGGAAATCCAGGGTTACGCCCACAACGCCGTATCCGTCAGAGAGAAGGGCGTCCAGTCATTGGCAAAATCCATATCAACTTACGAAAAGGAAGTCCTTTCAAAGGCCCTTGCGGCAACGGGCGGCAATATGTCAAGGACCGCCAGACTGCTTGGTATCTCCCGCTCCACCCTCTAAGAAAAGTGCCGGTCCCACGGGATTTGAATACGAGCGAGTGCCCACCCATCTCAGGTCGGTTGTCCTATGTCAAGGGCTACCCCCGTTCCATAGTGCCAACTACCGTCTCGCCCCCCTGTAGGAGCGGTTTTAACCGCGACAGCAACGGGGTCTCCCTGCCACAATCCTGCCGGTGGACGGATAAAGCACGCCCGCTTTTCGGCAGGGTGTAAAATACGCCTAAGACACGGCGCACAAGCTCCCGCCCTACGGTCCGGTTGGGCGGCAGGAAATCCGATGGAAGGACTGCTTGACAAAGCCAACGTAAAAGCGTATATTTTTCTACACTATTTAACCACTGCTCCAATATACATTGAGGTGAAAAATGAAAAATGTTCAGATCAGTTTCGATGAGGGTCTTCTTGAAGAGGTGGACCGTCTTTCAGCATCGGAAAAGAGTTCCCGTTCCGCCATTGTCAGGAAGGCGTTGAAACACTGGATCAAAGAAAAGGAAATCAAGCGATTCGAGGACAACTGGATAAGGAAGCTTCAGGAAACGCCCGACGATCCGCATGAGGCCGAGTCGTGGCTTCAGGTCCAGAAGTGGGAGGACGCATGAACAGGGGAGACGTTTGGTTGGTTGCCCTGGGAGGAAAGGCCGGCAAACGACCCGCCATCATCCTCACCCGCCAAAACGTCCTTCAATACCTCAACAAGGTGACTGTCGCGGAGGTGACCACGAAGGGGAAGGGCTATCCCACCGAAGTTTACCTGGGGCAGAAAGGGAACCTGCCCAAACCCTCCTTTGCCCAGACGGACAATATCCACACAATAGCCAAAGAGCGGCTGGTGAAATATATGGGCACGGTTGATGCGATTACCATGAGGGAGGTGTCGAGAAAAGTCATCCTCGCTTTGGGGCTTGAAACCGGCCTTGAATAGCGAATACGGGTTCCGGGAGGTTTATACGGCTGGAAATTTTATTCCATCTGAAAAACCTGGTCTTCCCCCGCAGGGCGGGATCTTCGACAGGTGTCAGAATAATAGACTTCGACGCCGCTGTGTGTTGCTGAAATTGCCCCCACTTGATTTTCCAGCGTTTGCTTAAAACAAATCCTTTCCTGACACCTAATGGGTGCATCACTATATAATCCTTGTTCATACGAACCATTTTTCCGGAAACCAATTCGGAATCCAAATATGAAACTGTCCTGACATCCGGACACTTTTCATGGCATTCCGCTTCTTCCATAGGTTTACGGTGTCGTCATAAACATAATGTAACGGTTTCAATAAAGCATAAAGCTAATTGAAAATAAAAGAAAAAAAGGCAAGTGAATTTCGCGGAACAGTGCGGACAAACCCGCCGGAACGAATGGCATTGTCTTTGCAACCATTATCCCACCAAGACACAGCCATGTGGCGCAACATCCCGGGACCGCGCTTCAGCTGCCACGACTAAAGGCATAATTTACACGCATTTCCATCCACCTGCCATGATTACCCGAGCCTCTGGTGGCGGGCATCGAAGTGTCCGAAAAACCGGACATGTACGAATTTCAAGACAGTAGGACCTGTTTGAAACTCCAGATCCTCTGA
>JAFDKD010000288.1 GCA_019307165.1 Deltaproteobacteria bacterium
GCGGCGGACAGGTCCCCCTTTGCAAAGGGGGATTTAGGGGGATTTGCCAACGGTATTAAATCCCCCCCGGCCCCCCTTTACAAAGGGGGGAGCGTGCAAAGCAACCCGCAACCCTGAACCTTGAACCCTACGAAGTTACACAAGAGTCATCAGGTATCGGATCGATCGGCAAACGCCTCACGGTTTTTCCGGCGTGAGTGTCACCCTTTTACCGTCGATCTCGATTGTGGTCTTGGCATAGGTCAGCTTTTGGATAATTTTTCCGTCCTGAAAATGCATGACATCCACGCCCCGCCTCACCTCGGGCTTTCCCTCGTACCCCTTTTCCATGGACGGCCAGTCCAGGCGCCATTGAAAGAGCACCTTCCCGCCCTCCGGGTCGACAAAGGTGTCTTCCTCCGTGAATTTGAATCCACCGTTATTGGCAAACCACGGTCCCCAGGCCTTTCGCAGGTTGTCTTTTCCTTTGGCCCGGCCGCCGGTCCAGTTGTCGAAAAGAACATCGTCGTGAAATAGCGCCATGACCCCATCCAGGTCGTATTCGTCCCAGGCCCGGTTCCATCGGGTCAGCGCATCAATTATCTCGCTTTTTGATAGTGTCATCGCTTCCTCCGTGATTTTGAAGTGAACGAAAAATCCCGGCCCGGAGGTCCTGGATCCTTACGTGTCCGCTAATTTATCTCGTTTACCGCTTTCACAATCATCGGGAGCACCTCTCCCGCCTTCTCCCTTATAAGCACGTCGCATCGGTTATCCAAAGGGGTCTCCGACAGGTTGACGACGGCCATGAACGCGCCGTTTTCCATCGCATGAAAGGGCAGGCCGGCGGCAGGCTGCACCAGCAGGGTGGAGCCCACAACCATGAAGAAATCGCAGTTCTTGGAAAGTCCGATGGCCCTTTCCAGGGCCTCCACAGGCATGGACTGGCCGAATGAAATGGTGTCGGGTTTCAGATATCCGCCGCACGCGCACTCCGGGGCCTCTTCCCCCGCTGCCACGCGTTTTTGCGCATCATGGATGGAGCCGGTTTTTCCGCAGCTCATGCAGCGCACCCGCCGGGTGTTGCCGTGTAGTTCAATGATCCGATCGTCCGGAAGTCCCGATTCCTGATGGAGGCCGTCCACGTTCTGCGTGATCACCGTGTGGATCCGTCCCTTTTTGCAGAGTTCGGTTACGGCCAGGTGGGCAGGATTGGGTTTTGCCTTTAGAAGTTCGGGATAGAACGCGGCCTTGCGGCGCCAGTATTCGGCCCGGGCCTCTTTGGAGGACATGAATTCGTCGAAATAGATGGGGCGATAGCGATCCCAGAGGCCTCCCTTACTGCGGTAATCGGGAATGCCGCTTTCCGTGGATATGCCCGCCCCGGTGAAGATCACGGCCTTTTCCGCATTCAGGAGTTTGCGCGCGATCGAAGAGATGTTTTCATTCATGATCCAAAATTTTCCGACGGAGAATGTGTCATGCTCTCCTTTATATCGGATGCGTGGTGGGAATGCAAACACCCTCAAAAAACATTTTCCGGACATGCACGGAGGTGTGGATGATGTCAAGCTTCATAGAAAAGGTGGGTTTTGTCAGGGGAAACAGGGCGGTTTGCAATAATGATTCGAATACGCCCCGTTCTTGTTTGAGGGAGCGGCTTTAGCCGGAATCCCTGCGCGTTGTGCCCTATGCCCTGTGCCGTCCTCCCATTCCTTATCGCACGTCGGTTACGGCCTCCCCTCCCCTTTCGATTAAGGCCAGGGTGCTGCCGTCCGTCTCCACGATACTGATGGAAGCGTTGTTGGGCCAGAAATGCATCACGCGGTCATCATCGACAGCCGCGCCCAGGGCCGCGTTGATGGCAACAAAGTGGCTGAAAACCACGGTGTCGCGTTCGAGCGCCAAAACCGCGTCGATCACACCCCGACGCCACGCGGCCAGGTCCCCATCCAGGTCGGCCCAGCGTTTTTTGACCGTCTGTTCCAGCCAGGCCATTCGGGTATCCATGACCTCCTCCGGCGTGGGGATCTCCGTAAGGCGCCTTTCGATGCGCGGTTTTACACCCCAACTATTCACCAAAGGCTCGGCCGTCTCCCGCGCCCTCATGAGCGGACTGCTGACGATGTCCAGCGGGCCCAAGGGCGCCAGAGCCTCCTCCGCTTCACGAGCCTGGGTCCGCCCCAGTTCGCTCAGCCCCGGGTCCAATTCGTCGGCCCATCGCGCAGCCGCCTCACCATGCCGTACCAAGTAAATTCGTGCCATGTCGCTTCTCGATCCCCCACAATTTTTTTTCGTATGATAACAGCTGCTATTGAAATATTCAATTCCCGCCTTCCGCTGAAAATTCCCGTCTATTGCCTGTCTGAAGCCCTTTTCCCTCGCCGATCTTCAATAAATATGAGTTTTGTGTTTAATTTTTCCCGAACCGAAAGCACGTATTTCTACTCAGGCCGTATCCATCAATCTGCGTAAGTTAAATGAAAAATTGATTTGTTATACGGCCTATTGATGATAACATGCACAATAATTTCATGGCGCGCAGAGATACACGGGTGACAGAGACATCCTGATCTAAACTTCTAAACTGATGAAGAGAATGCGCGAAAACAAGGCTCAGCCGATTCAGGGGCTCTTAGTAAGGGCGGAGAGGAGAATGATTCATGAAAAAGTTTGTACTCGATGTCGGTTTTCCCGGTGGCAAAAAAGTTGACGCAAAAGGCGGACCGTACCATATTGAAACGGATCAGGCGGTCGCCGCCGGGGGAGAGGCATCCGCCCCCGAACCCTTTGTTCTATTTCTGGGTTCTATTGCCACCTGTGCCGGCATCTATGCGCTCGATTTCTGTAATGCCCGTAAAATCGATATCGACGGCATGTCGCTCAGCATGACGTGCGAATGGAATGAAGAGAATAAACGATACGATAAATTCGCCATCGACCTTAAATTGCCCGCCGGCTTTCCCGACAAATACACCAACGCCATCATCAGGGCCATGGATCTCTGCGGGGTCAAGAAACACATCATCGATCCCCCGGCGTTTGAGGTAACCGCCTCCTGATATGGAAACACGTATCACGCAACTTCTCGGTATTCGATATCCCATCCTCCAAGGCGCCATGGCCTGGATCACCGGCTGGGAGATCGCCTCGGCCGTCTCCAACGCAGGCGGTCTGGGAACCATCGCTTCCGCCACAATGGAACCGGATCAACTGGTCGATGGGATACGGCGGACCAGGGCATCGACCCATGCGCCTTTTGCGGTAAACATCCCCATTCGGCTCCCCTCGTCTGAAGCGGCCGTAGAGGTGGCCATCGCCGAAAAGGTCCCCATCGTGGTCCTGGCGGCGGGCGATCCCATGACGTATGCCGCCAAGTTGCGCCGAGCAGGGATTCTGGTGCTCCAGGTGCTGTTTTCCTTGGAAATGGCCGACCGCAGCAGGGAGGCGGGCGTGGATGCCGTCATCGCCATGGGCGTGGAGGCGGGAGGCAACCTGGGTCCCGATGAACTCTCGACCCTGGTGCTTGTGCCCCAGGTGGTCCGGAGGACAGGCTTGCCCGTGGTTGCCGCCGGCGGCATCTGCGACGCCCAAGGGTTCGTGGCCGCCCTGGCACTTGGGGCCGAGGGCATACAGATGGGCACGCGGATCCTTGCCACCCGGGAGTGCACGGTCCACCCGAACTATCAGGACGCCCTGATAAGGGCCGGTGATGTGGATACCACCGTAACGGGGAGGAGCACGGGCCTTGAATTCAGGGTCATGAAAAACGGTCTTGCCAAGAAGATCCTGACGATGGAAAAGGACGGCCGAAGCCGCGAAGACATCGATGCCCTGGCCATCGGCGGCCTTCGCAAGGCGGCCGTGGATGGCGACGTAGACATGGGCTCGGTGATGATGGGCCAGGTCTCGGGGATGATCTCGGATGTTGTCCCCGTGGCCGAACTGTTTGACAAGATCATGCGGGATTCGTCGGCCAGGCTTCGGGAAATGGTCAAATACGTCGAACCCTGAGTAAAGATCCGGACCCATAGGACCAGGGTTCGCAAATGGAATTAAGGATCAGTAGTGGTATCGCAATTGTGCGATATGAATTGCCTTTTCAGAAACCTTGTAAATAAATCGGTGTTCGTCGGTTATCCGCCTGGACCAATAACCTGAAAGGGCATGTTTTAGCGGCTCAGGTTTGCCCATACCTTCAAATGGATTGCGCTGGGCCTCTTTAATAAGCGTATTGATACGGCGTAGAATTTTATTATCGGTTTTTTGCCAAAAGAGATAGTCATCCCAGGCATGGTTGGAGAAGATGAGCTTCACTCTAAAAGCTCCTTTTCAGTCCCCTTGCTGTTTTCAAGTTGAGCGATAGATTCAATTAATCGTCTCGTGTTTTTCGGTGATCGCAAAAGGTAAGCCGTTTCCTCAAGGGCTTCGTAATCATCAAGAGACATAATGACCACCGAATTCGACGATTTACGTGTTACAATCACGGGCGCATGATCTTCACATACTTTTTCCATTGTTTTTGCAAGATTTTGCCTTGCCGCGGTATAGGACATCGCTTTCATTGGACACCTCCTGTACAGGTTATTGTACAATTGCGGGTGTATTTGTCAAGCGTTTAGATTGGATCGCCGACCGTGAGAGCAACGCCAACCATAATCGCATGTTTATTCGCATTCCTGATTATTTCAGGCTGCGACATCCAATATCGTATTCTCTACCATCCCGATGGGTCCGTTCCCTCCGAGGCATCGCTCTCAGCGGCTGGAATTAAGTCCTGGCCCGGCGCTTATCAGGATTACCGCGGCTTTATCGGCGCAAACAGGCAGGCGTTTACCAAAGGCACGATCGTCGTGTTTCACGGGAACGCGGGGACCGCCGACGACCGGATTTTCTATATCAGGACCCTGGGCGCTCTGGGGTACCGGGTTATTCTGGCCGAATACCCACGGTATGGCGGTCGCACGGGAGAATTGGGAGAACGGGCATTTGTGGAGGACGCATGCGAAACGGTGCGCCTGGCTTTCAGAAAATACGGTGGCCCGCTTTTCCTCGTGGGGGAATCCCTGGGGTGCGGGGTGGCGGCGGCGGCTGCCCATGATGCACCGGTCCCCCTGGACGGGAT
>JAFDKD010000289.1 GCA_019307165.1 Deltaproteobacteria bacterium
CAGGCCGGCGGGGACCTCTTCCGGCAGCTGAAACCAGTCGGCGGGCTGCGGCCGAGCGGGGCGCGTCTCCGGGTAGCGTCCCAGAAGGACCGCCAGGTTCTGTTGCGTAATACCCAGGTCTTGTCGCAGCGGGGGCAGGGTGCTCTCACCCTGGGCCAGAACGCGGCGCGCCTGCCGGACGTCCAGGACCGAGGTCAGCCCCCGTCGGTACCTGTTCTCCACAAATTCAAGGCTTCGCTTGTAGCTTACAATGCTGTTTTCGGCGATCTGTATTCTACGCTCCAGCGCCTGGATCTGGAAATAGAGAGCGGCGGTCTCCGCCGCGACCGTTTGAGCCACGGTCCGGCGGGAGGCCTCCGCCGCCATCAAGTCCCCCAGGGCGGCCTCCTCCGACCGGGCCAGTTTGCCCCAGAGATCCAATTCGAAAGAAGCGGGGACCGAGATGGAATATATAGTGGTCTTCTGACCGGAGTAAAACGGTATGCCGCGGATGGTTGCGAATTGCTGACGCTTGGCTTCCCCCTGGAGCCCAAGCGTAGGGAACCGTCCGGCATGGGTCTGTTTCAGGACGGCCTGAACTTCCTGGACCCTGGCCGCCGCCCGTTTGATGTCCAGGTTGTTTTTCAGGGCCTCGGGAACCAGCCGATTCAGGACCGGATCTTGAAATACCTGCCACCAACGGTCCAGCAAACGCACGGGCGAGGCGTCCGGGGGCGCATGGTGAAATTTGGCCGGCACCTGAATGCCCGTATCGGGCCGTTTATAATCCGGCCCCAGCTTCATGCAGCCGGAAAATATAAGGGCCGCCATTAGCCACGCAAGGAAAAAAGCGGTTTTCGATTTCATGGATTCGCTCCCGTTTTTCCCAGGTCGATGCCGTTCAGTGCAAAATGAATGATGTGTTCCACCAACCGGGCCCTGAATTCGGGATCGTACTGCCGGCCGGTGATTCGAATGATGGCTTCCTTGGCAAAGGTGAAATGGATCACCATGGCCATGATGCACCAGATGTTGAGCATGAGGTTTTCATCGGCCCCATCCCCGGAATCCGCCGGACTGAGGTACCTTCCAAACTCGCGGAGAAACGGGACCATTACTTCCTTTGCAATAAGTTCGAATGCTTCGGAGGGTTTTGCCAGTTCCCTTGCCATGAGTTGATGGTGACGGACGCGCTCCTCTTCGGTCATGGGGCCTTCCAGGAATGCCCTGGCCAGCGCCCGGACCGCGGCGGCGGGCGTGGGCGCCTCCTCCTGTTCCATATAACGCTCGAAGGTTCGGCGGATCCGAATGGCGCGGGGAATCCACCTGGAGCGAAACACCTCCTGGTAGAGGTCGTGTTTACTTCCGAAATAATAATTGACGGAGGCCAGATTGCACCCGGCCTTCTGGGTGATTTCCCGGACGGTGACCCCGCGATAGCCCTTCTGGGCGAACAACCCCTCGGCCTCGTCCAGTATGCGGTCTTTGGTTGATATCTCTTTTCTAAGGTTGGTCATACGGCTCTCCCGGTTTCATACAAACATTTGTATTAAACGGTTGTTTGAATGTCAAGGGGAAATTTTCTCAACTCGTTTTAGGGTGAAAATTTTGCAGCGTCATATAACATGATTAGTTTAAGACACTGTTTACATCCTGAAACTACTGCGTGCCCACGATGCAATTTCTGGATGGGCCGGGAATTCAATAAGTTCGTTGAATCGGTATCAGCTCTCGCCAGGGGGAAAGCGTGCGAAAAGTATTTTTGTCTGCGTTGATTTTGAATTTGGCTGTCTTCAGTGGATCGGCAAGCTTAACAAAGGAGGTGCGAGCGGAATCCATGCCGCGTGCATATGATAATGCCACAATAAGCCCGGACGGTTCAGCGCGATCCGGAGCCATGTCCGCAACCAATGAAGGCGTTTTTCCGGGATATAACCTGTTTTCCCCATTGAATTCAACGGACACGTATCTGATGACCAATGACGGGGAAATCATTCACGACTGGCCCAGCGACTACCAGCCTGCAAGTTCCGTATATCTTCTTGAGAACGGAAATGTTCTCCGCCCCGGCAGACTGGACGTTCCCATATTCGCCGGCGGCGGCGCCGGCGGCGTCGTTCAGGAAATATCGCCGGGCGGGAGCGTGGTTTGGCAATATGAATTCGCCAACGATCAGCACCGTCTACATCACGATGTCGAGCGGTTGCCCAACGGTAATGTGCTGATGATCGCCTGGGAGCTTAAAACGGCGCAAGAGGCAATCGACGCGGGTCGCGACCCTTCTTTATTGATTGAGGGCGAGCTTTGGCCTGACATTGTCATCGAGGTGGAACCTGCCGGTGCCACGGGCGGCAGGATCGTGTGGGAATGGCACGTTTTCGATCACCTGATTCAGGATTACGATCCGACCAAAGCGAATTTCGGAGTGGTGCCCGGCCACCCTGAACGAATCGATCTGAACTTCGTTCGCACCGAAAGTGCGTTGCCAGGATCCGCCGACTGGCAACACTGTAACGCCATTGATTATAATGCGGAATTCGATCAAATCATGCTAAGCGTTCATCACTTCGGTGAAATTTGGATTATCGATCACAGTACCACCACTGCTGAAGCCGCCGGCCGCACCGGCGGGAACAGCGGCAAAGGCGGTGACCTTCTTTACCGTTGGGGCAATCCACAGGCCTATGGGGCTGGTGATGAATCCGATCAAAAGTTTTTCGGCCAGCACGATGCGCAATGGATTGCGGCCGGCCTGCCAGGAGCGGGAAATATCCTCGTTTTCAATAACGGAAGTGGGCGACCTGAAGGCTATTATTCTTCGATCGAGGAGATCACGCCACCGGTGGACGCATCCGGCGGTTATTCGATCATCCCCGGATCGTCCTACGGGCCGGAAGCCCAGGCGTGGGTGTACACGGCCGACAATCCGATCGATTTCTATGCTTCATTTATCTCCGGCGCCCAACGGCTGCCGAACGGCAATACGCTTGTTTGCAACGGGCCCATCGGATCGTTTTTCGAGGTTGACGCGGAAAAGGAAACCGTCTGGGCGTACGATTACGGAGAAAGAGTTTTCCGGGTAACGCGCTACGCGACCGATTATCCCGGTTTGCCGGCGAGCTATTTGGTTGTCGATACAGCGCAGGATACATGCTACGACGACGCGGGGCGGCCCATCGTCTGTCCCGCACCGGGTGATCATTTCTATGGCCAGGATGCCCATTATGGGGGCCGCTCCCCAAAATATCTTGACAACGGGGACGGCACCGTCACCGATCTTCAAACGGGATTGACGTGGCAGCAGGATCCAGGGGAAAAGATGACCTTGGAAGAGGCCGAGGCCGGGCTGTCGTCCTTTGATCTCGGAGGGTACGCGGACTGGCGGATGCCAACCATCAAGGAACTGTATTCCCTGATCCGTTTCACCGGGGTGACCGGCAGCTCCAAGGGGGATTCGACGCCGTATATCGACACGGACTTTTTCGTGTTCAACTATGGCGACACCGTTGCCGGCGAGCGGTTCATTGACGCGCAGTACCTATCGGGCACCCTGTATGCCGGCACCACCATGAACGGGGATAAATCCGCTTTTGGGGTTAATTTTGCGGACGGCCGCATCAAGGGATACGGATTGACCGACCCTGTAACTCAGGAAGACAAGGAATTTTTTGTGATTTATGTCCGTGGAAAAACGGGTTACGGAACGAATCGTTTTGTGGACAACGGAGACGGCACGATTACGGATACCGCCACCGGGCTCATGTGGATGCGGGTTGACAGCGGGGCGCTCGAGGCGGGCGACGGCGCCGACGGCAGACTTAACTGGCGGCACGCTCTCCAGTGGGCTGAAACCCTTGAATACGCGGGTTACCTGGATTGGCGACTTCCGAATGCCAAAGAACTCCAGAGCATTGTCGATTACACCCGGTCACCGCAGTCGACCGGCTCGGCCGCAATCGATCCGAGTTTCAGCATCACATCGCTTATCGACGGCAATGGTGAGACGAACTATCCCTATTTCTGGACCGGCACCACCCACCTGGATGGCGCAATGCCCGGGGAATACGCCGTTTACATCGCCTTTGGCGAGGCCCAGGGCTACATGGAAATTCCTCCCGGTTCGGGCAACTACCAGTTGCTGGACGTTCATGGGGCGGGCGCCCAGCGGAGCGACCCGAAAGACGGCGACCCTTCCGCCTATCCTTACGGCCACGGTCCCCAGGGTGATGTCATCAGCATATTTAATTTTGTACGCTGTGTCCGCGGGGTATCAGGAAATGGGGACGGCATTCCCGAAAGCAACCTGGTCCTGGATTTTGGAACCGACGGTACCTGGCTTTACGACGGCTGGGCATGGGATCAGATAAGTCCCCTGAACCCGGCACAGATGACCGAGTGGGGAGGCCGGGTGGCAATGGATTTCCCCGGTTACGGCGTGTACGCATATGACGGCGAGGAATTCGGTTACATCCACTGGTACGGCCCCGAATCCATGGTTCAGTGGGGTGATCGCCTGGCGATGGACTATGAGATGTACGGCGTTTACACCTACGACGGAAACGCATTGGTATATGTCCATTGGCTGAGTCCGGAAATGATGGTCCAGTGGGCAGACCGCCTGGTATTGGATTACGGGCGTTACGGGACGTATGCCTATGATGGGAGCGACTGGACGTTCATCCATGTGTTGAGTCCGGATGATATGGTTGTCTGGGAAAGTTATCTCGTCGCCGATTTTAGTGATTGGGGCGTTTGGGGTTTCGACGGGAATGACTGGATATTTATACAGGAGGCGAATCCGGAAGGAATGGTCGTCTGGCGAAATCAGCTGGTTTTCGATTTCGGTTCGGCGGGGGTCTATATCCAAAATGACGAAGGCGGGACGATCATCACCTACGCCGACCCCGAAGACATGGCGCCCTGGGAAGATCTGCTCGTTCTGGATTTGGGAGGCGAAGGCATTTATGTGTATGACGGGGCCTACTTAAAGCAAATCAGCAGGGCCGATCCCGAAGGCATCGCCGTTCTCCACAGGGTTGAGTAAAGTAAAGGGTGTCAGGTCTCAACATTTGACAACTGGAAATAAAGATGATACAAACGGGAAAAAATTGAATTGGATTTATT
>JAFDKD010000290.1 GCA_019307165.1 Deltaproteobacteria bacterium
GTCCCATAGAGGCCAAGATCGCTTGGGCCGAAGCGTGCCGCGACCCGTTGAAAGAGGCGCTTGAAAATGCCCCGCGGCTTACCGCCATGATCGCCCGATTCAGGGAGGCGGTTGAGGCCTCCCGCCGGGAGATGGCGGCGACGGGCATTGTTCGGCTGTGCCGGCAGTGCGAGGAGGATGAGGGCGGGTCGTGCTGCGGCGAGGGCCTGGAAAACCGCTATGACCCGTGGCTCCTGCTGATCAACCTGCTCCTGGGGGTGCCCCTGCCCCATTCGCGCCGCCGGGCCGGCAGCTGCTATTTTCTGGGGGATTCCGGCTGCCTGTTGTCGGCTCGCCACACCATCTGCCTCAATTATATCTGCGCAAAGATCACCGACCGGGTCGATCCGGAAAAAATCAGCCGACTCAGAGAAAGGGAGGGTGTCGAACTGGACGCCCTCTTTTTGCTTCATGAAGAGGTCAAGGGGGTGGTGCGGCGGTTGACATGATTGGGAAAGGAATCCGTGTGCAATCCATTTGTCGTAGGAGCGGCTTCGGCCGCGATTTTTTGTTTCGGGTTGCACGTTGCGCGTTGCAGGAGACAGGATGCGAGATACGAGATGCGGGATACAGGATGCGGGTTGCAGGTAGCGCTTCGCTTGAGGTTGGAGGCGGAATTTCAGTTGAAGGACAAAAGAAGGTTGTCTGATATCCGTTTTTCAACCTTCAACCTTCCATCTCTCTTGGCTTCCTGTAGAAAATCACGCACTATCCCACAAGGCAGGATCTTCGATACGAGTGGATACGTATAGAGGGATTCACATTGGACAAACGATTGACGGAAACGCTCCGACATGTGGCCGAATTCTACGATGCCCGGAAGGTGGGGGATGTAGGGCCCCTGGGCTTCCGCCGCTCCACCGACCTGATGACCCTGCTGAAATGCCTGAATCGGCTCATCCCGGAGGGGGTCGTGCGTCCCGGCGAAACCCGGTTCCTGGACCTGGGGTGCGCGGACGGCCGGGTAAACGTGTTTCTCAGCTACCTGGTCAGGATTTCGGCAGGCATCGAATTGGACGAATGGACCCTTGACGAATACGGCTCCCTGAAATTCGAATTGGAAAATGAACTGAACCAATCAGGGTTGCCGGCTCCTCCCGCCAACATTTACCTCTTTCACGGCGATTCGATGGATGACCGGACGCACCGGCAGGTCCTTGACGAGACGCATACGTCCCTTGAGGCCTTTGATCTGTTTTACACCTATCTGGTCATGCACGACGAATTCGCCCGGTTGATTCAGCGCCATGCAAAACCGGGGGCCGTATTTATGGTCTACGGCCTTAAAAAGATCATGCCTGCGTACGACGGACTTCGCCTGCTGGATCAACTGAGCCCCATGGAAGGAATACTGGCCCTGTACGTTAAGGAATGACGATTTGAGTTGACCTTATCGCATATGGTTATTAAAATGACCATAAAAAGTTTCAGGAGGCCTAGCATGACCGATTTTCAGCAGATCATTCCGGTAACCAGGATGAAGCGGGATTTGCTCGACATCGTCAGGCGCATCATGGAGGAAGACGAGACTATCGCGTTCACGCGAAACGGGGAGCCGGCAGGCGTCATGATGTCCATGACACGTTACGAGTCACTGCTGGAGACCATTGAGGTCTTGGCGGACAAGGACATCCTGAATTCCCTGGCTGATTCGGAAAAGGACTTCAAGGCGGGAAGGGTTTTTGAACATGATGAGGTATGGGGCGAACGATGATGTATTCCCTTGTGTATGCGCGGACGTGCCGGAGTCAAATCCATTCGCTCCATCCCCAATTAAAACCTGTTGTCAAAAAAAGAATTGAGGAGTTGAAAAGCAATCCCTACAAAGGAAAACCTTTGGAGAGAGAACTTTCCGGGTTTTATTCTTACAGGGCAAGACGATTTCGAATCATCTATAAGATCGATCCGGAGAATAAAACCGTCATGATATATCATGTGGGCCACCGCAAGGACATCTATGAAATGCTCGCCGAATCATGAACCTCCGTTTTTATAACAACGGGTATGCCCGAAACGACTCCGGGGTCGTTGCCTTCCACGCCGTATCCTCGAGACATATCGAATTAACGCCTTGACTTGCCGGTGATGTGGGTATATACTGGTATATATTTATTGGAAAGAGGGGAAACAGTAATGGAATCCACGGCAAAATTGTTCATGAACGGCAGATCCCAGGCCGTCAGGCTTCCCAAAGCGTTTCGGTTTAAAGGGTCCGAGGTCAAAATCCGCAAGAACGGCAATCGCGTTATTTTGGAACCGCTGGAAACATCGGATTGGCCGGCCGGGTTCTGGGATATGTTTACCTCGGACATCGATTTTGAAACGCCGCGAGCCCTGCCTTCAAAACCGTTCGACCTGGACGAGCCCCTAAAGTGATCTACTTACTCGATACCAATATCGTCAGTTACTGGATGCGGGGCGATGAGGAGATCATCGGGAAGATCAGACGCCGGAAACCGTCTGAGTTATCCTTGAGCACGATTACATTGGCCGAAATTTACTATGGAATTGAAAAATCGCCGATCAAAAAGAAGGAGCGTCGCATTAAGATTGAACGCATCCATTCGCAGCTGGAAGTTTATCCGTTTGAAGAAACCGCGGCGCAAAAGTATGCCGTCATTAGAACACGGCTTGAAAAGCAAGGCGCAGTCATCAGCGAAAGAGATCTCCAAATCGCCTCAATCGCCATGGCGAATAAACTTATTGTCGTTACACACAATGTAAAGGAATTCAGCCGTATCGTTCATTTGAAATGGGAAGACTGGGCAGATTCACCCGGCCGATAGCAGCCGTAAAAAAGACTCATCCACAATTGATGGTCCTGCAAAAAGCCCGAAATTAGCCGTCTGGGGGGCTAACCGGCTGAAATCGTTATTCCGCATTCCCCATTCCGAAATCAAACCCCTTTATTCCATATTCAATGTATAGGGGGCGGCCTGCCCACTCTTAAGGGCACGGCGAGACTGAGAAACCTGTCCCCTTCCCTGAACATCAGCCGTTTATCGACCATCATCTCCAGAAAGGGCAACACCCTGTCCTCGCCGAATGCGGGAAATTGTTCCAAAATCCGGCCGAGGGGTTGCTGGGTTTCGCAGAAAAGATAGATGCTTCGAGACGTGTCCCGGAGACGGTGGGTCATGTCGTCGCCGTCCGCGCGGCGCTGGCGGATGACGATGAAGTCCCCCCCCTCTTCATAGCCCAGAATCGGGTCGCTGTAAGGCGCCCGGTGAAGCCTCCGATAGTCGTTTCCCCATGCATCGACCTTATGCCTCACCGGTTTCCACAGCCGGTGTTGAACCCGTACCCCGCCCCGATAGCCTTGAATCATCAGCTGAAGCTTCCCGACGACGCTTGAGGGAAAGAGATGATCGTAATAGGCGTGATTCCGGATGCGTTCGATACCGTAGGCGGCCGGCATTTGCCACACGGCACTGCCGTACCCCAGCCAGAAGGAAATGGCTTTCAGAGGGCGAAAGGGAAGAGCGAACTCCAGATTGTGCAGCGTTTCCGTGACGTCCGAATCGTCGCTGGAAGGAAATGTCAAAATCAGATTTCCCGTAAGATTCGGCATGCCGGGCGTTTCGCAGTGCTTCATGATCTCCATGTTGTCCATGGCGGTGGTGCCCTTATTGAGCTTTTTCAGGAGCGACGTACTCAGGGCCTCGACGCCCACCTGCACCTCCCGCATGCCCGCCGAGCCCATGGCGGCCAACACGTTCCGGGGGGTGGTGGCCCGGATTTCGGAAAAAAGGCGCAGGTCCTTCCCCAGCCGTCGGATGTCTTCGAAAAGCGCGGCCGGCCTCTTGGCGGGCAGGAGATTGTCCATGAACGAGATGGAAAGAACATGATGCCGGTCCACCAGAGCGCTGATTTCTTTGACGACCCTGTCGGGGGACTTGGTGCGGTATCCCCGCCATTGAAGATTGAGATTGCAAAAAGCGCAGCCGGATGCCTTTCCCGAGGGATCGGGTTTCCGCCACCAGCATCCGCGTGAGATTTCCATGGGGATTTTGGGTAGGAAGGTCTTTTCCGGGGGGAACGAATCCAGGAGAGTGAAATAGTCGCCGTAATCGGGTATGGGCAGATCGTCCATCCGGTCCAGTTGGGAAACGGCCCCGTCGCTCGGCGCCTGCAGGCCCCGGTAAATGAGCCCGGGGACCGGGTCTGTCGGCGAATCGGCGCCCCGTTTCAACAGCGATGATGCCAGGCGCAGGAGCGGCATCTCGCCCTCTCCCCGGATCACGTAGTCGATGTCGGTAAACGCCTTGAGAAGGGCGAGCCCCATGTCGGCGGCGCAGGCGGAGCCGCCGGCGACGATACGGATTTCCGGCGCTCTTTGTTTGATTTCCCGGGCAAAATATAGGGAACTGGTCAACTGGCCGAAGCAGATGGAGAGACCGGCGAGCAGGCACCGGTCCCATGGAAAGCTGTCCAGGCAGCGTTTGGAGGCGTGCTCGACCGCATTCGACAGATTCCGGAAATCGTCCCTGAGCCCGAGGCCGACCGATTGCCTTCGCCAGAGCCGCTCCATGTCATCGCGGCGTTCCGGATAGAGCAGGCCTGCGTACAGGGACTCGGAAAGCCACGTGTGCTCGGAGATGGTCCGGTAGGTGTCGTAGCCTAAGGCATCGGCCACACTGAGATACACATGGTGCGATCGGACCCGGACCCCGGGCAGATGTCTGCCGATATAGGCCTTCAGGCTGCCCAGCTGTATGGAGGGTCGGTTGAAAAGGGGCCATGGCGTGGAGACAAGGGCGATGGATGGCATGGTTATTAAATTCCAGTCGGCGTCGGCGAGGCCGGGAGCGGTTCTGAATAACCCCTATCGCTGTAGTGAGGCAAGTAGGGAAGCAGAATATCGAATATCGAACAAGTGCCCATCCAGCCGAACGCCGCCAGGTCCCGCACATGCAAAACCTGAATATTGCAAAATTCAGGTAAAAAAGAGCCAACTCCGACCTGACTACACGCTTTCCATCCCTAACTCAAACGCCTTGAGAAAAAAAGAAAAAAATGCCTGCTTCGTGGACTCGGAAATGGTCTT
>JAFDKD010000291.1 GCA_019307165.1 Deltaproteobacteria bacterium
CGTTCAATCGGCCGATTATACAACACCGGGTGCGCTGACCGTTGAACAGGTTCGAAGCAACATCACCACCGCCTATGCGATAACTTATGTTTTTGGATTGGTTGGTCTGATCCTGATCATTCGGCTGCTCCCCAAAATGCTGGTAATTGATCTTGCGGGGGAAGCGAGCAAACTCGAGCATGAAGAAAAAGCCGCGAGCAGGGCGCCGGTTTTTTCACCCACTGATATTGTTGTGATAGCATTACGCGTCGAAGCAGAAGAATTTACCGGAATACCACTTTCCGAATTGTACAATACAACGCCGGTTCAATTCACCGTACAAAAACTACGAAGAGATGGCGAACTGATTGAGCCAACGATGGAGACACAACTTCAGGTTGGTGATTGCATTTCGGTTGTGGGTATCCTAAATGCGAAGGCGGTGGAAGATCTGAAAGACCGGCGTGTAATCGGAGCACCGGTGCGTGATCGGGAACTCATGCATTATAGCCCCGAGTCAGTGAAAATATGTGTAACCCGAAAGGCTGCTTCAGGGATGACGCTGGGAGATCTGAAGATTCCGTTAAACCATGCGTCATTTGTTTCGAAAGTTACCCGGTTAGGGGTCGAAATCGATGTTTCGCCTAACACCAAACTGGAGCGGGGGGACGTATTGGACATCACCGGCCCAAGTGCCGGCCTCGAGCTTCTTGGAGAAAAACTTGGCCACGTTGAACGAGAGATTGAGCAAACCGATCTCAGTACTTTTTCATGGGCCATTGTGTTTGGTATTTTACTCGGAACCCTTACCCTCACGGTTGCGGGTGTAAAGATCGGCTTGGGCAGCGCTGGTGGATTGCTTGCGCTTGGACTACTTGTTGGGTACCTACGTTCTTTATTTCCTGTATTTGGTCGTGTACCCGCCGGAGCAAGTTGGATCTTTACAGAACTGGGACTCCTGATTTTTATGGCCGGAGTTGGTTTGCGCGGTGGTGCGGGCTTGTTGGAAACGCTGCAAAACAGTGGGTTTGCATTGATGCTTACAGGTGTGGTTGTCACCACGGTACCACTAGTCTGCGCCTATGTTTATGGAAGAAAACGGTTGCGAATGAACCCTTTGATGCTGCTCGGTACGATCGTTGGCGCAATGACTAGTGGAGGCGCCTTAAGTGTCATCAACTCGCAATCAAAAAGCACGGTCGCAAGCATCGGGTATACGGGCGCATATGCCTTTGCAAATATACTTTTGACCGTGGCAGGTGCATTAATTATATTGTTATGAATCAGAATGCTTTCCCTCCGCCCCAGGTGCTGTTTTTGGGTTTCGGGGAAAGCTCAATCGACTTCGAGCTTCGCGCCTGGACAAAGGATGCTGATTACAGGCCGAAGGCAAGAAGTGAGCTTCACCAGCTGATTGACCGCAGACTCCGGGAGCAAAGATCGAGATTGCCTTTCCCCAACGGGATCTGCACTTACGCAGTCTGGATGAATCGGTCATTTTAAAGCCTCAGGAAACTACGGGATAGCTTTTATTTCAACCATTTTTTTCAAAGGGAGGAAAATCGTTATGACTACCAAAAGGCATCAACCCAAGGCAGGTAACAATACAAGGCATGGTGTTGATTCCGGAAGCCAAAGACATGCCATGCAGCTTTTCGATTTTCAGGTAGTCTGGCGGCGGATTCCGGATAAGGCATGGGGTTGGGGTGTCCTGCTTACGTTTGTCCTGATGGCAATCATGCAGGGCTGTGCTTCGGCGCCCAAGCGTAATCCCCTGCCGCAAAATCTGAGCGCCGAGGCGAAGGTTCCGGGGTATTCGGAATTTATCAGATTCTGGGGGGACGGGCCGCCGCCTTACATGCATGAATGGTACACCGCCTCGGGGACTGAAATTGAACACTTTTTTCCGGATATCGTGGGGCGGGAGCAGGTCTACCTGGCGATTTCCGGGGGCGGCGATAACGGTGCCTACGGTGTCGGGATCCTGAGGGGCTGGACCGCGGCGGGCACGCGCCCTGAATTTGCCCTGGTCACCGGCATCAGCACAGGGGCCATAATCGCGCCGTTTGCCTTTCTCGGCCCCAAATACGATGGGCGCCTGAAGGAAGCCTATACCAGCATGAGAACCAAGGACATCGTTAAAATGCGCGGTGCGCTGGCAACCCTCAGAAGTGATGCGGCCGGCGATACGGCTCCTTTGAAGGCCCACATTGCCAAGTATGTCGATCAGGAGATGATCGACGCCATTGCCCGGGAGCACCGCCGGGGGCGCCGGCTATTTATCGGCACGACCAACCTGGACGCCATGCGACCAGTGCTCTGGAACATCGGTGAAATTGCCACCAGTGGAAATCCGGACGCGGGGGACCTGATTCGCACCATCATGTTGGCTTCGGCTTCCATCCCGGCTGTCTTTCCGCCCCAGTATATCCCGGTGGAAGCCGGCGGCCAGCGTTACGATGAAATTCATGTCGACGGTGGCACCATTGCCCAGGCATTTCTCTATCCCATGGGCGTCGATTGGCCAATTATCTTAAAGCAACTGAAGGTCAAAGGCAAGCCCCGGGGCTACATTATTCGCAATTCGAGATTGGCCCCGGATTGGGTTTCCGTGGATCCGCCCAAAACCCTTATGATTGCAGGGCGTGCCGCTTCAGCCATGATTCGATCCCAGGGCATCGGTGACCTGTACCGCATGTATCTGGCATCCTTGCGCGACGGCCTGGGATATTACTGGACCGCCATTCCGGACGACTTCGATGTGAAACCCAAGGAAATGTTCGACCCCGAATACATGCAGCAACTGATGGAAGTCGGCTATCGCCGGGCCAAGTCGGGCGAGACCTGGAAAACAGAACCGCCCAGGTACAAGATCAAGTAATGGGGGTGGTCACGCGTATCAAAGGCAGTGCTGCCGGAGTGGACTTGGCCGCAGCCATAATCGGCAGGAGTATAAAGTAAATTTGAAATCCAGCCCAAACTCTGGAGGGCAAGCAAATGCGAATACTGGATACGATCGACAACCCTTCCCACTTGAAACGGCTGCCCCGTTCGGACCTGCCGTTGCTGGCCGGCGAAATACGCGCACGCATCATCAACGTGGTATCCAAAAGAGGTGGCCACCTGGCTTCCAGCCTGGGGACCGTGGAGCTGGCCATCGCCCTCCATTACGTGTTTGACGCCCCCCAGGATAAAATCATCTGGGACGTGGGCCACCAGGCCTATGCCCACAAACTGCTCACCGGCCGGGAGCCGCAGTTCGACAGCCTGCGCCGTTTCCGGGGACTGTCCGGTTTTACCAGAACCTGTGAAAGCCCCTATGATGCCTTGACCACCGGGCATGCCAGCACCTCCCTATCGGCCGGTCTGGGGATGACCTGCGGCAAGGATCTCAACAACGACCCCGCCAAGGTCGTTGCCGTGATCGGCGACGGCGCCATGACCGGCGGCATGGCTTACGAGGCCTTGAACCAGGCCGGGCATTTGAAGAAGAACCTGCTGATCATTTTAAACGACAACAACATGTCGATCGCGCCCAATGTGGGGGCCGTCTCTTCGATTTTGAGCCGCACCTTTTCGAAAAAGAAGGTTCAGACGGCGGTCCGGGAATTCGGCGACTTTTTAAAGTCGCTGCCCGGCATCGGCCGGGATGTCTACCAGCTGGCCAAGCGCTCCAAAGTGTCCTTTAAGTCCTTTGTCACGCCGGGGATGCTTTTTGAGGCCTTTAACGTCGAATACTTCGGGCCCATCGACGGCCACAACCTCGAGCGCCTGATCGAAATGCTGGACAATCTGAAAAAGCTGGACGAACCGGTGCTTTTGCATGTGAAAACGAAGAAGGGCAAGGATTACAAACCGGCGGAGCAAAACCCGGTGCATTTTCATGGCTGCAGCTGTTTTGATATCGAAACCGGTCGCAGTTTAAATCAAAAAAGCGCGATTCCCAGCTACACCGCCGTGTTCGGCGACACCATGATCGAACTGGCCCGGCAGGATCCACGGATTGTGGCGATTACCGCGGCCATGTCCGAAGGCACCGGGTTGACCCGGTTTGCCGAAGCTTATCCCGCACGCTTTTTTGACGTGGGCATTGCCAAACAGCACGCGGTCACCTTTGCCGCCGGCCTGGCTGCCGAAGGATTGAAGCCGGTGGTGGCCATTTATTCGACCTTTCTGCAGCGGGCCTATGACCAGATTATACACGACGTGTGCCTGGAGGGTCTGCCGGTGGTCTTTGCCATCGACCGGGGCGGTATTGTCGGTGAAGACGGTCCGACCCACCAGGGGCTGTTTGACCTGTCCTATCTGCGCAGCCTGCCCAACATGGTGGTCATGGCCCCCCGGGACGAAAACGAGCTGCGGCACATGCTCAACACGGCCATTCATCACAACGGCCCGATTGCGGTTCGCTATCCGCGCGGAACGGCCGTGGGGGTTAAGCTGGACACAAGGCTGCACACCGTGCCGATCGGAAAGGCCGAAATATTGAAAAAAGGCGACGATATGCTGATCCTGGCTATCGGCCGGTCAGTCCAGGAGGCGCTCAAGGCCCGGTTCCGGTTGACAAAGCGGGGCATTGAAGCCACGGTGCTCGACGGCCGCTTTGTCAAGCCTCTGGATTCCGAGGGGATCGTCTCGCTGGCCCTGCGTGTACCGCGTATCATTACCGTGGAAGAAAACATGCGCCAGGGCGGGTTCGGCAGCGCAGTCCTGGAGTGTTTGAGCGATGCCGGCCTCACCGACATTGCGATGCACCGCATCGGTATCGGCGATACCTTTGTCGAACATGGCAACCCGCAGCTTCTAAGGTCCCGATACAGCGTCGATGCGACGGCCATTGTCCAGGCGGCGCAAAGATCGTGCAGTGCCCCCTGGATTGAAATCGCCGGCGTTCAATCGCTTTGCGTGTTAAACTGAGATGTTCCATCGATGGGGATGGGAATAAAAAACGATGGCCTTTTTAAACGTTTCATTGCCGGGCGACAATTTTGAACATCGCATGCTTCAGCAGGTCTCACGCTCGTTTGCGCTGACCATCCCGCAGTTGCCGCCGGGTCTGGGGCGAACGGTTACCAACGCCTATCTGTTATGCCG
>JAFDKD010000292.1 GCA_019307165.1 Deltaproteobacteria bacterium
CCCAGATCAACCAGTGCATGTGGTATAAGCAGCCCCTGGAAGTGGGGTTCAGGGTCTCCGTGGACGGCCAGGAATACTGCTATCGAAACATGCCCCAGTTCCGACCCACGAACGGGGGCTGCGCCTACGACCTGAGAGAAGGTGGAATCGATACCTTTCAGGAATTGGCCTTTCGTTTCGGCAACTTTATTGCCTACTCGGATGAACTGGTCCGCAGAGGACTGCGTTTCGAGGATTTTGGAAGCCGACCGGCCATGGCAATGAGCGGCGAGATCGATTTCTTTGAGACCATATGTAAGCTCAGGGCGTCCCGCCGCATGTGGGCGAGGATTGGTCGTGACCGGTATGGGGCCGATACATCCCAAATGAAATGCCCTCCTGTCAACACGAACTGCGCCGGAGATTCCATGACCCAGCGGCAGCCCATCTTCAATGTGGTCCGCCAAACGATCGAGGCTATGGCGAGCGTCCTGGGAGGCGTAAACGGCATCGAAATGAAGGCCTATTCAGAGGGAGTTTCTCCACCCACTACAGAGGGCTGGATCGTGAACAGGGCTATTGATAAAATCGTGGCCAATGAATCAAACATACCGCTCGTGGCCGATCCCCTGGGTGGTTCATATTACGTCGAATGGCTTACCGATCACATCGAGAAAAAGTCCATGGAGCTTCTTCAGAAAATCCTGGATATGGGCGGTATGGTCGCTTGCATCAAAAGCGGATGGGTACAGAAGGAGGCAGAGCGTGCGGCCCAGGAAAGGGCGCGGGAGCTTGAAGAAGGCAGAAAAATCCGTGTGGGCGAGAACGCTTTCGAGGAATTAAATGAATACCCTATCCCCCTGCCGACGTTTGATTTTGATCGAGGAGGACCCGGTAAGAGGTACACCCGGAAGCAGGAGAAAGACTGGGAGGAGTGGCATACCTTTATGAATAGCCGTGATGTGAAAAAAGTTGCTCCGTCATTGAAGAAACTTTACCGCATGACCAAAGAAGGTGAAAACGTTGTGCCCGGTTTGATTGAAGCCTTCAGGGATAACGCCACCATTGGAGAGGCGATGGGTGTGGTACGCGAAGGTATGGGATTTCCCTATGATCAGTTTGAGATGGTGAGCAGGCCGGAATGGGTAAAATATCATTAATGGGAGGAGTGGAATGTCAGAGAAACCTGTTCGAATCGTATTGGCAAAATTGGGACTTGACGACCATATCCGCCCCCTGTACGTCCTTTCCTATGGATTTCGGGATGCGGGTATGGAAGTCATCTATCTGGGATGCTTTCAGACGCCTCAGATTGTGGTCGATACCGCCGCCATTGAAGATGTGGATGCCATTGGCCTAAGCTTTCACACGGTCAGCTATTTCGGCTGGATTGATGAGACCATGAATCTTCTGAAGGAAAAGAAGATGGACGACAGGGTAAGCGTTTTTGTTGGGGGAACCATTCCTCCAGAGGATAAACCAATGTTGGAGGAGGTCGGCGTCCGGGGCACATATCTGCCGGGCGAATCCCTTAAAAGCATCACGGATTCGATTAAAGACATAGTTTCCAAAGTAAGGAAAAGGGCAGGCGTCGTATGACTGAGATCAGCGAAATGACCGGACTCGAGCTTTTCAATCAAGCCGAAACCGGAGACCAAGTTGCCATGGGGAGGCTCCTGTCCCTGGCGGAAAACCGCGCAAAGGAAACTCTGGATCTTATTCAGAAGAAAGGGGTCATATCCCATAACTGCTGTGTGATGGGGATTACGGGATCGCCGGGGGCCGGCAAAAGTACGTTGATTGGAAACCTTCTTTCGGTCTGGAAGACTGAAAAAAAGAAGGTCGCCGTGCTCGCCGTTGATCCCAGCAGCCCCTTTTCAGGCGGAGCGGTCTTGGGCGATCGGGTTCGGATGCTGAAGCATAGTCAGGATGAAAATATTCTTATCCGCAGTCTCGGAACACGGGGCCATCTCGGGGGCCTTTCCGCGTGCATTGCCGAAACCGTTGAGCTCCTCATCGCCCTGGGGATGGATATTGTACTGGTAGAAACCGCAGGGGCCGGCCAAATCGATGTGGAGGTCGCGGAAGTTACCGATACAACAATCGTGATGCTCGTTCCTGGGTGGGGCGACACTATGCAGGTGGCAAAAGCGGGGCTCCTCGAAATTGCTGACATCTATGTGGTGAACAAGAAAGATTTGCCGGGAGCTGAGACGGCGGCCCGGGATATAGAGGTGATGCTGGACTACCGTCAATCGACTGGATGGATGCCCAAAGTCATGATGACCAAAGCGGATACCGGAGAGGGGCTAGAGGAACTCTGGGGAGGCGTTCAGGAACACCAGGCGTATCTTTCTTCGACCGGGGAGAGGGAAACGCGACGCCGGCATCATCTTGCCTATCTGATTCGGCGCATGGCGCTCGCACAGGTCTCTTCAACCTGGGACAGGACTATGCTTGTGGAACTGGCCCGGGAAGTCATGGCCCAAGAAACCGACCTGACCCGAGCCACAAGAAAAGCCCTTGAGTTTCTGCGCGAGGATCTGAAGGCGGTCTGCATGGGTGAAATTTGATTGACAGAATGTCTGAAGCACATCAAGGAATGTTAAAATCCTTCCAAATTTTAGTATCGATTGATAGTCGCACGGATTAGGATCGGAAAAGGACTGCAGAGCAAGATCAAGGGCTGTGTCCAACGGAGAATTCATTATGATGTTCAACGAAGAACTCGTTGAAGAGCTTAGTAAAGCGCGGGAAAAATACGAAAAAGAAGTAAGTGAGATCCTAAAAAGGACTCCTGATGCCGAGGAGGAATGCATAACCTTTTCCGGCGTACCGGTCAAACCGCTTTACTCCCCCGAAGACATCCAGGAAATAGACTTCTCCCGGGAGATCTCCTTCCCGGGTCAATATCCCTATACCCGCGGCGCCTTTCCTGCCGGGTACCGGTCCCGGGGTCTGCATATCAGGCAGGTCACCGGATTCGGCACGGCTGAAGAGACAAATCAGCGATGGAAGTTCCTGCTGTCCAAAGGGGCCAACGCGCTTTCCTTCGTTTGTGACGACGGATCGGGGTGCCGGGCGGACAGTGATGACCCCAGGGTTCGCGGTATGGTCGGGGCCGGAGGCGTGGCCATGGACACCCTCTACGATTACGAGACACTCTTTGACGGCATCGACATAGAGAAGTACTCCGTCCACATGATCTCTCAAACCGCATACTCCCTTGCCTGCTATCTGACCATAGCCGAGTCGAGGGGAATCGGATTCAAGACCCTCAGGGGAAGCATGTCCAATGTAATCAGGAACGACGCTGAATGCCTGGACGTCATCGAGCACTGCGCCCGCAACGTACCCTTGTTTAACGCCGGCTACCTGGACATGCGCAACACGAGGGAGGGCGGCTGCACGGCGGCCCAGGAGATCGCCTTCGGGACGGCCCTTGCCATGGCCGCTGCCGACGCTCTGATCGAGAAGGGTTTGAATATAGATGACTTCAACCACCGGATGACCTGGTTCGTTAACGCCAGCCCCGAGGTCTTCGAGGAAGTGGCCAAGTTCCGGGCCCTGAGAAAAATCTGGGCCATGACCTTCAAGGAACGTTACGGAGCGAAAGACCCCCGCTCTCTGATGGCCCGGATGCACTGCCAGGTTTACGCACCGACCATGACCATCCAGCAGCCCTTCAATAACCTCATCAGAGGGACCGTTTACGCCATGGGCGCCATAATGGGCGGCGTTCAGTCCCTGCACGTCAACTCATTCGACGAGGCCCTGGCAATTCCCACGGCATTTTCAGCCTCTCTCTCGGTCAGAACACAGCAGGTCATCGAATTGGAAACAGGGATCACAAGAGTTACGGACCCGTTGGGGGGTTCGTATTACATTGAATGGCTGACCAAGAAACTGGAAGATGATGCAATAGACATTATCGACAGAATCCAGGCGATGGGCGGCGCCTTCAAGGCATGGGACTGGATTTGCGGCGAAATCAGGGACGCTGCCATGAAAAATCAGGTCGAATTCGAGACCGACAAGAGGCCCCTGGTGGGGGTGAACACCCTGGTGGACGAAGATGACCTCCAGATGCGGGCCTTTAAGGTCCTCCAGGAAAACGCCGATTTTGAAACCCTTTATGAATATTCCCCGGCCCTGGCCGAAAAGCAGGTCGCTCGTCTCAACAAGGTTCGCAGCGAGCGCGATCCCGAAGCCGTTAAACAGGTCAGAAAAAGGCTGACAGACACCATGAAAGCCGGGCGGAATATGATACCGGTTTTGATCGAGGCCGTGAAGTGCGGTCTCACACGGGGCGAATTCGCCCAGGTTAAGTCGAAAGCCCTGGATATGCCGGGCGGCGGGCCCTACGAGTGCCGCCCGCCGGCCGTCCTGGCCTGAAGAACGGGATGGAAACAATGGAACGGATAAGGTTCTTGTTCAGCAGAGACGACTTTTATCACCAGCGCGGGTACTGGGTGGTGGCGAGGGTCCTGTCGGATGCCGGCATCGAGGTGATCCTGGGCGGAATACAGACTCCCGAAGAAATTGCCCAGACAGCGGTTCACGAGGATGTGGATATCATCGGCTACCGGTTGATGGACGCCTCGCCGCGAGTCGTGTGCGAGATCCTCTTCGACGAACTCAAAAAGCGGGGCGTGAAGGACCTTCCGATAGTCGTTGGCGGCATCATCTCGGAGAAGGATGAAAAACTCATCAGGGAAATGGGGGTCAAGGAAGTATTTCGGCCTTTCGATTCCTTTGACAAGCTTCAGGGGCGGGTCAAGGCCCTCGTCCGAAAGACGGGAAAATAAGTAAATCCTAAAAATAGAAGAAACGGCGCATCGTATTATAACGTGTTGACCGGTACAGGTGAAAACAAAACTTGGCATGAGGAGATGGAAGGAGGGACCTTTAACTGTAAACCGTAAATATCGTTCCGAAAACCCGAACAAGGAGGAACAGCAATGAGAAAGAGAACGAATTGGATAATCGGTATTTTTCTTTTCAGCGTTTTTTTGTTTGGTTGTTTGAGCCCGATTCAGGCAGAAGAGATCGTGATCGGGGCCCTTTCCGACCTCACCGGCCCAACCGCAGC
>JAFDKD010000968.1 GCA_019307165.1 Deltaproteobacteria bacterium
TCCGCCATCTCATCGCGAGTTCATTGAACGGATTTTTCGGCGGTTGGGCATTGAGGTAGAAGTTGCGCCTCATGGAACGGACAATCACACCGATTTTGCAGATGGGCATTCTCACCTGAAATGTGACGTCAATTACCGTCTTCAGCTGGCTAACATAACGATCGGCAAATGTGGAACAGACTTTATTCGGAAAGTAAACACCAGAATTAAGCAATTGTGTCAGAAAAAAATTGAATCTATAACTATTTATATGGATATGACTGATCCGGGTATCAATTCGGCGACCACCCATCTGGAGAAACAAAACTGTTTTTTTGCCGGTGTATTTCCGGCTTATCCCCGCCCATATCTGATCCTCCAGTATCTCAACAATGTGTACATCGATTACGATCAGGTGGAGATTTTTGACGGCTTTGCCAGAGAGGTTGTTGATTATGTTAAGGGAAGAGATCCCAATCTGGATGAAGTTGTCACATGAAAGGATCGGCCTTAATGATGATACGGCGCTGCAACAAGGATGATTTCAACACGATAGTCGAGATCATAAATGACGCTGCACGGGCATACAAAGGCATTATTCCGGAAGACCGGTGGCATGAGCCGTACATGCCGGTCGAAGAACTCAAGAAGGAAATTAAAGATGGCGTGATTTTCTGGGGCCTGGAGCAAGGCGGTCGGCTTCTCGGTGTCATGGGGATTCAGGACAGAGGCCCGGTCATTCTTATCCGACATGCCTACGTCAGCACGCGCGCCCAAAAATCGGGAATCGGAACAGACTTGCTCCACCACCTGGAGGGCATGACGGAGAAAGCCATCCTTATCGGGACCTGGGCGGCCTCCTCATGGGCTGTCTCGTTTTACGAAAAGAATGGATATGCCCTGGTTTCAGAGGACGAAAAAAATCGTCTGCTCAAAAAGTACTGGTCGATTCCGGAACGACAGCTGGAAACGTCCGTGGTTCTGGCGAACCAAGTATGGTATGAATCAGAACATGACGGTGCAAGCGGCGGCTGATCATCGCGGCGAGGTTTGAAAATCAGAAGTCGGAGGTCGGAAGTCAGAGGTCGCGATCCACATGGAGGTAGCATAATGAACGTAAAACAGTTCCCCAAGATACTGTTCCTTCTGTGCTTCATTGCCTGTGTTGCCGCTGTGTCTTCGGCCTCCAGCTGGAGGGAGGATGTGATTGCCAATCTCGGAGGCGAACCTTCCTGGACCGTAATGCTTTACCTGGATGGCGATGAGATCTCCATGGAGCAGGATTTTGTGGCCGCTTTCAGAAATATGGCGGAAGCAAAGGCGGGCAGCAGTGCAAATGTAAACATCGTGGTCCAGTTTGATAGACTTCCTGATAACGTAACCGATTATGGTGACTGGTCGATCACCCACCGTTTCTATCTCACGCCAGGCTTGGAGCCAACAGAAGAAAACGCTATCGCGGACTGGGGCGACGGAAAAGGCGGCAGAGAGGTGGACATGGCCGACCCGGACACCCTGCTCGATTTCGTCAACTGGACCATATCGAACTATCCGGCGGATAAGTATGCCCTTGTGATCGGCGATCACGGGTATGGCTGGAAAGGAATGGCAGTCGATACCACGAGCCATGGAGATTTTCTGAAGGTCAAGGAGTTGAAAGATGCACTCACATCCGTCCCCGTAATGATCGATCTTCTGGCCTTTGACGCGTGCCTGATGCAAATGGTCGAAGTGGCCTATGAATTGCGCAATACGGGCGTCGGCATCATCGTGGGGTCGGAGTTACCTGGAACGACCTGGCCTTTTGCCGAAATCGTCTCGGCGCTGACGGACAACCCGTCAATCTCGCCTCGGGACCTGGGTGCAAGGATCAATGACCTGTATTTCGAGGCCCATGCGGGGGAAAAAGACATCACCCTGTCAACTCTCGATGTAACCAAAATAGGGCCCCTGGCGGAGGCAATTGGAAATTTTGCAGCCGTATCCATTGCCGGATCATCCGATGATATTGTCAGGGAAAGGGCTGAGACGGTCGTGGATAATATCGAGCAGGCGGTAGTCTATTCAAGAAACAGCGCGGACTGGGAAGGATACGTCAGCGGGCTGTCGATTTTCTTTCCGCTTGAAGACACATTGGAGAGCAATAAAATAGTTCTTGGTGTGGGTTCGAGCATTCCTCCCGAGTTTTTTTATTTCTACACCCGGCAGATCACGGGTTTTGCCGAGGAAACGCTCTGGCGTGACTTACTCTTTTTGTTCTATAACATGGACGAAAGAATCAGTGGCGCATTGTTTAAGGCGCGGTTCGCTATTCAAGATGAGGGCAGAGCGATCGATAATGAGAACGTGGACCTGTACGATCTGTTCAGGCGGGTTGTTGAAAATCTGAAATTGGAGGAATGACGATGGGCGATGATGTGTATACAAGGCTGAGAGCGTTTCTGGATGCCATCAAGCTTGATGGCGATTTCTCCGAGATCATTGACGGCAGATGCATCGGTTGCGGCGTCTGTATTCCCACCTGTCCGGAGGAAGCCATCTCCTTGGTGGTCAAAC
>JAFDKD010000293.1 GCA_019307165.1 Deltaproteobacteria bacterium
CCCGCCGTGCCGCATGGCCATCCCCGAATTGGTTTCCCTGCAAAAAAAATACGCGGATCGGGGCCTCGTGGTCCTCGGCGTCTCCGTGGATGATCCGGCCATGGCGACCAAAACCTATTTGCGGGCGTTTAAGAACAAATTCAGGATCAACTATACCATCCTGCGCGGCAACCGTCAGGTGATGGCGGACTATTTCGGGAACGCCGCGCCAGCCATTCCGACCATGTTCCTCGTGGATCGCGAGGGCAGGATCCGAGATAAATTTGTGGGTTTTGAGCCGGGCGCCGTGGAAAGATCTCTGAAAAAAGTCATAAAATGATAATCGATTTTCACACCCATGTCTTTCCAAAACCATTCAGGGAAGACCGCGGGGCCCGGTTCTCGGGCGAACCCGCCTTTGCATCCCTGTACGCCTCATCCGGGGCCGGGCTTATCGGCGCTTCCGAACTTCTGGATGCCATGGATCGGCACGGAATCCAGCGCGCCGTGATTTTCGGGTTTCCCTGGGAAGGGGCCGAAAATTACCGAAGAAACAACGATTATATCCTGGAGGCGGTTCAACGTCATCCGGACAGACTTACGGGATTCTGCTGCTTCTCGCCCCTGGCCGAGGACGCTCCCCGGGAGGCGGAACGGTGCCTGAGCGCCGGAATGTCCGGTGTGGGAGAACTGGCCGTCTACGGGAAAGGACTTTCCCGGCGGACAACGGACGCCCTGAAAGACGTCATGGCGGTTTGCGCCCGATTTGACACCCCTTTCCTGCTTCATACCAACGAACCGGTAGGGCACGCCTATCCCGGCAAAACGCCCATGACCCTGGCCCAGATTTACCGCTTCCTCAAGGCATACCCCGACAACCGAATTATCCTGGCGCACTGGGGCGGCGGTCTGTTTTTCTATGCACTCATGAAAAAGGAGGTTCGGGACGTCCTCAAAAACGTCTGGGTGGATACGGCCGCCTCCCCCTTCCTGTACACGCCGGAGGTCTACCGGATCGCCGGGGAGATCGTCGGATTCGATAAGATCCTCTTCGGCAGCGACTTTCCGCTCATTCCCCCGGATAGATACTTTCGCGAGATGACCGCTTCGGGAATTACCCCTCGTTCCATTGACATGATCAAGGGCCTCAATGCCGCCGCACTGCTGGGGATAAAAGAGTAGCAAGAAGTGCCCGGGCATGTGGATCTTAGCTTTAAGGGCGCCCGCATAGGGGCTTTGAAACGCAAGTAAAGGTTGAGGTCAAGGTTGAGAAATAAATTGACTCCTTTTTTCTTTCTTCTCTCAACCTGAACCTCAGCCTCAACCTGGTGCAGCCTGATAATCCACGGGGCATCGAAGTTCCCGACGTGCGGTGTGGGGCCGGATTTTCCGGATAAAATTTAAGCGCCCTGTCTCCCGCCTAGCCGCCGATGGACCACATCTGCCCGGAAAATGCGGTGGAGGAATCCCTCGCGGGGGAATGGGCATAAGGCTTGTTCATTGCGGCTTTGATGAAAATCTCCGACAACTCCCGGTCCGAAGCGCCGTTGCGCAGTGGACCGACAACGTCCAATTCCCTGTCCGACAGAAGGCACGGTCTCAGCCGGCCGCTGGCCGTAAGACGCAACCGATTGCATACGGCGCAAAAATGATGGCTGATGGGGCTGATAAATCCGATTTCGCCCGGCGCCCCTTCAAATCGATACCGGTCCGCAGGGCCGTCAAAGGGGTCTCGGGAAACGGGCTGCAAACGGCCCAATCCGGCCACCATTTTTTTGATTTCGGAACTGGGGACGTGATGGATGGCATGCCCTTCTTCAGACCCGCCGAAGGGCATATATTCGATATATCTGATGTGGTAGGGGTGCTTGAGGGATAGTTCGGCAAAATCGAGAATTTCATCGTCGTTCCTGCCCCTGATCACCACCATATTGATCCGAATAGGGCTGAATCCCAGGCGCCGGGCCCCCTGTACGGCTTCCCAGACCTGGTGGAAGGCATCATGCCCGGTGATCTCCCTGAATCTCTCCGGACGGAGGGAATCCAGGCTGATGTTAAGCCGCTTCAATCCGGCCGCTTTCAACTTTTCCAGGTTCTCGCCCAGCAATACGCCGTTGGTGGTAAGGGCCAGGTCCCTGATGCCGGGGATCCCGGCCATGCTGCGCAGGAAATCCAGAACCCCCTTGCGCACGAGCGGCTCGCCGCCCGTCACCCGAATTTTCTCGATACCGAGATCGGCCGCAATCCTGGAAAGCCGGAGAATTTCTTCGTACGTCAGGATGTCCCCGTGCCGCAGTTTGGGTACGCCACCTGCCGGCATGCAGTAGATGCAGCGGAGATTGCATCGGTCCGTAATGGATATGCGCAGATAATTGAGCCGCCGTTTGTATGCGTCAGTCAGCGGCGTGCCGTTTTCTTTCATTGAACACCTGTCTGTCTCGATATTGCCCGGTAATACAGTTGTATGGCGCGTTGCCTTGCCCCTATTGTCAGGCCCTCGGGGCAAAAGCTCCCGACTGCAATCCCTTTATATATATAATTCGATCCTCGCCGTCAAATTCACTCAATTCGCTCCGCTCCACCGCAACAGGGTTCCGGCGATAATGGCGCCTCGAAGATATTTTTCTCTCGCCGAGGGGCGTCGGAAACAAAGAATATCGAATAACGAATACGTGCCTTCCGAAGTCTCGCACGAAGGAAGGTCGAACAAGGAATGCCGAATGAATTGAACATTGAAAATTGGGGAAAGTCTAGAGATGAGAGTCTAGAGTCTAGAGGACCCATCCAAACATCCAGCATCTTGCATCCAGTATCTAGTATCATGTTGCTTGCAACCCGCCACTAGCAACCCGCAACTTTGAACCGGGAACCTTGAACCCTGAACCCCAAACCAGGAACAAAGAACGAGGAACAAAGAACCAAGCACAAAGAACCAACTATGCCTTGTCGTAATGGCTGAACTGCATGCTGAAGGTGCCGCGGCCCTGGGACAGGGACCGAAGTGTGGTGGAGTAGCCGAACATCTTGGAGAGGGGAACGCTCGCGGTGAGGACCTGAACGGACCCCCTGATGGTAATCTGCCCTATCTTTCCCTGCCTGCCGTTCAGGTCGTTGATGACCTCGCCGATAAACTCCTCCGGAACCAGGACCTCGGCTTCCATAATCGGTTCGAGCAGGATGGGGGCCGCCTGGGCGCACGCGGACTTAAATGCCATGGCCGCGGCAACCTTGAACGCCATTTCATCCGACAGGTTTTCCTTGACCTGGATGTCCAGAAGGGTTGTTTCAATGTCGATTACGGGATATCCCATGAGCGCGCCCGCGGATTCGGCCTCGCGAATGCCCTGGCGAACGGCGTTGAGGAACACCTCGGTCAGGTCCGGGTTGCCGCACTTGTCCGTAAAACGGCTGCCGGTTCCCCTGGGCAGGGGAGAGGTCCGGATCCTCACGCCCGCAAAATGCTCTTGGCCGGCCAGTTCCCTTCGGAATATCTCCTCGTGCTCTGCAGCTTCCGAGATGGTTTCCCGGTAAACCACCTGGGGTTTTCCCTGGTTGGTGTCCACCAGGAATTCCCGTTTGAGGCGGCCCGCTATGATTTCCAGGTGCAGTTCACCCATGCCTGAAATGACCGTCTGCCCCGTTTCCTCGTCGATTCTGAATTTGAACGTGGGGTCCTCATCCGACAATTTGCCCAGTGAAGCCATCAGTTTATCCTGATCCTGGACCCGTTTGGGTTCCACGGCCGCGCTGATGACCGGCTCGTTGAAGCGAATGGGCTCGAGCAGGATGGGTTTGTCGCGGCTGCACAGGGTGTCGCCCGTTGTGGTGAGCTTGAGACCCATGGCGGCGACGATGTCACCGGCCGAGGCGGAGTCCATGCGCTCTCGCTTATTGGAATGCATACGGAGGAGGCGGGCCAGCTTTTCGCTCACATTTTTCGCCGGATTATATACCGCCTCGCCGGTCTTCACCGTCCCGGAATAGATGCGAAGGTACGTCATCTTCCGTCCCTGCCCCATCATGACCTTAAAGGCAAGCGCTGAAAAAGGTGCCCTGGATTCGGACGGACGCGTCTCCTCGTTTCCGGTCTCCGGCACGTGCCCGGAGATCGGAGGAATATCCACAGGCGAAGGAAGATAGTCGACAATGCCGTCCAAAAGGGGTTGAACGCCCTTGTTTCTGAGCGCGGCCCCGCAAAACACCGGCACCAGGCGCAACTGGATGGTCTCCTCCCGGATGGTCCGCTGCAGTTCGCCGGCCTCGATGGGTTCCTCGGCCAGGTAGCGCTCCATGATGTCGTCGTTTCTATCGGCAAGCGTTTCCACAAGCAGGTCCCGGTATCGGGCGGCCTCCTCCATGAATCCGGAGGGGATGGGAATTTCCTCGTATTCGGCGCCCAGCAGTTCGTCGTCCCACACAAGCCCTTTCATGGAAACCAGATCGATGACGCCCTCGAAGTTATCCTCCACGCCCATGGGAATCTGAAGGGCCAGGGGGGACGCACCCAGGCGGTCTTTTATCATGTCCAAGACGCGTTCGAAATCGGCGCCCACCCGGTCCAGCTTGTTGATAAAGGCGATCTTCGGGACCTTGTAGTTGTCCGCCTGATGCCACACCGTCTCCGACTGGGGTTCCACGCCCCCCACGGCGCAGAAAACGCCGATGGCCCCATCCAGGACGCGGAGGGACCGTTCCACTTCGATCGTAAAATCCACATGGCCGGGCGTATCGATGATGTTGATGCTGTGACCGCGCCACTGGCAGGCGGTGACGGCCGACGTGATGGTGATGCCGCGTTCCCGCTCCTCCAGCATCCAATCCATGGTGGCTTCGCCGTCATGGACCTCGCCCATCTTGTGGACGCGGCCGGAATAATAGAGGATCCTTTCCGTTACGGTGGTCTTTCCCGCGTCGATGTGGGCGATAATACCGATGTTGCGCGTTTTAGATAGTTTCTGTCCCGATGGCATAATTGCCTATTCCCGTTGGCGGGGCGATGGCGACCCCTGTCTGCGGTTGCGGTGTCCCGTTGACATGCGGCGTCAATCTAAGGTATCTTCCCCTGCCTGTCAAGGAGAGAGGCAGGCG
>JAFDKD010000294.1 GCA_019307165.1 Deltaproteobacteria bacterium
ACGAAGGGCGCGTCTCCGGCGGGCATGACCCGGAATCCCACGCTGAAGACCAGCCAGAACACCAGAATGAGCACCAGGGGATGAATGAACGTCCAGACAAAGCCCAGAAGCGATCCCACGTGCTCCGTGGCGACCTCGCGCATGGCCATGGACACAATGAGTTGCCGCTGGGTATAGATCAGCCGGATAAAATGGAAAAAACGCTTCAGCATTTTCTTTTGACTTTGATCTCCAAAAGCCTGATCATCGGCCCCACATGGAGACCGGAGAGAGGAATTGCGAATGTCCTACCTGTCATCCTCGTTAAAAACAGTTCAATTGACGCTTCGTATGTTTCGCGGTGGTTATGTGACGCCGGGCAAGCTTGCCAACATCTTCCGCTGTGCCTGCCACGCCGTTGAGGGCAAGGTGAACTCAACGGGATATCCGCCGGTCTACACCATCGATCCCTCGGCCTCGTGCAACCTGGGCTGCTTTGTCTGTCCCGCGGGCAACGCCCGGCCCGACCCCCGGTTGAAAATGCCCATGGACGCCTTTGTCCGCCTCACCGACGAAGTCGCGCCCAAGGCACTGGCCTTTTTCCTTTATGTCATCGGCGAGCCGTTCATGAACAAGCGCCTGCCCGACATGATCGCGTATGCCCACCGTAAACGCATCTACACCATCGTAAGCACCAACGGGCATTTCCTGCCTACCGTGGCCCACGCCGAAAGGCTTGTTTCGTCCGGCCTGGACGACTTGATCGTCAGTATTTCCGGGCTGAACCAGGAAACCTACGCCCGATATCACCGGCGTGGGGATGTGGAAAGGGTGAAACGGAACATCCGCAACCTGGTGGCGGCCAAACGGAAATGCAAGTCCGCGAGGCCCTGGATCACCGTTCGGTACATCCAGTTCGATTACAACAGGCATGAAAGAGAGCCGGCCAGGCGGTATTTTCGCGACCTGGGCGTCAACGCCTTCGATTGGCGGCATGGCCGAGAGAGATACGCCGTGGAATCCATGCCCGACCGGCTGCCCGACGTGGTGGCCCAATATGAAGAGCGGTATCTCGGCGCGCGGCATGCTACGCAGGGTCGGGGAAAACGGTGTTTCTGGCCGTGGTTTATCAGTGTCGTAAACTGCGACGGATCCGTGGCCGTCTGCTGCCAGTACCCCTGGATCGAACGTGAATCCGATCCCAACTGCATGGGAAATGCCTTCACCGAGAAGGGCTTCAACGGGGTCTGGGAGGGGCATCGCATGCAGCGTTTCCGGCGCGCCGCCCATTCCGGAAAAGGCCTGCCCCATTTCTGCCGGGAGTGCATCCGGGGGCTGAGTTACGGTGATGAGACCTAGGCATTATTCACCGCAGAGCACCGCTCCTCGGGCCAGCAAGCGGTCTCAGTAGTTCCGCCTCACACGGACTGGATTTCAATCTATGAATCAACCTGAAGTTGATTTCGAACAAAGTCCTTTTTTGTACTTCCACATGCGACACGATATCCGTCATTCCCGCGCAGGCGGGAATCCAGGCCCCCGTTCGTCTGGATCCCCGCCTGCGCGGGGACGACGCAAGGCAAGAAACTGAAAGTTCTTTGGTAAAGGGGCAATCCTCCGCTGTCGGCTTAGCCAATGGTCGATCCTCAAAATCAATCCGGTCTCAAGTTAACGGACAACTTTTTTCTCTACTTCACTTTTCATGCCTGCGGCTCTGCGGTGAATAGTCTTTTTTTCTTTTTAGTAATTGATAATTCCAAGGCAGCCCTTCCGCCGGAACCGGCTCGAAATTCGCCATGATATGTTGCCACAGCAGCCCATGGGTGTTTTGAAACCGCAGATCTTCCCACCCGTCCAGGGGCACGTCCCCCAGGATCACCCAGTTGACCTTTTCCGTGTCCATACGACGAATCATCCGCATCTGCCGGTCCGTAGTTTCCGGAAACAGAAAGTAGGTTTCCCACAGGGGCGACGCCTGCTTCAGGAGCGGATAAAACCCGGGCCAGTGGGGTGCGATAAGCAGGCGCTCCTCCGCACCCACCCGGGCATGAATGCGTTCCACGCTGCGCACCAGTTCGGCCGTGGATCGATATACGCCCAAGCGGGACCCGCTCACCTTCAGTTCCGCGAAGGACCCTTCGGCGGCCGAGGCCATCCGGTAGTAAGGGCTGACTGTGACGACGGAAAACCACGTGAGGACCGCCACCAGGGTCAGAAGCGCCCAACTCAGGGTTTTCGTCAGCCCTTTTCGAGCCAGAAAAGGCAGGGAAACCGCACCCATCAGAAACGGGTGAATGCCCTGGGCCAGAAAACTGACGCTCGCCCGGGAAAAGGAGCGGTGCAGGTACAGTGCGCCCACGAGGATGCAGGCGGCCAGCAACCGTTGCCGGCCTGTCATTTCCTTTCGGGAAAAAATGAAATACAGACCAAATCCCGCGTAAAACAACGGCAGGATCAAATACAACAAGCCCGTGGAAAAGGAGCTTGCCGCCGCCGTCCGGTTCGCGCCGGAAAAATCAACGGTCCAGGGCCACGGCACGGGCAACGGAAGGTTCGTGGCCTTGATCCGGAAAAAAAAGACAATGCTGTCCAGGAGACTGTCAAAAAAGCCCGGGACCAGAACGCACATGAGCAGCATGGGCGAATAGCCGACGCTTATGCCGGCCCCCCAAACGGCCAGGCGCTGGAAGAGGCGCTCGCGATCCCACTTGACCCGGATGAGCAAAATGAGCGCCAAAAAGGCGGCAAAACTGTAAAGGCCGTGGTTTCTCCCGAAAAAGGCGGCCACGCCTACGAATATGCCGGCGGCAAAATGCCGCAACAGCGACGGCTTCTCCAGCAGGAGAACACCGAAATAGACCGCGGCCATGGCAAGGCTGTGCCCGAACATCTTGTGGCTCGGATACATCCATACGACGAGCAGCGCGCCCGCCATGGCCAGTCCCCACCACGGGCGGATCACCCGTCGAAGGGCGAGGAGGCCGAAGAAGAGCCCGGTCGCCTGAAACAGGACGACCGCGGCCCGCATGCCCATGATGCCGGTTCCGAAAAGGACCGACCATCCGGAAACCCAGTAATACCTGCCCGGATCGTATGCGTGGAAATCCCGCATGGGGACGCCCCCCAGCGACGTCTGCCAGGTCCCGTACCACAGGAACCCCTCGTCCGCCAGATTCAGGAGCAAATCCCCCTGAATCCAGAACCAGGTCCCTGCCAGGCCGAACGCCAGGAGGAGCGCCTTGATCGGGTCTTTCATATGAAACTTCGCAGGGTTCAAAGGTTCAGGGTTCAGGGTTACGCCGAGGTTGATTTTCTCTCGCAAAGAACGCAAAGGTCGCCAAGATAAGGGCAAAAAGATTTAGAAAAGATATTTTTGGGACACACCGGCTAGTCCGGGTCCCGTCTCGACGGCAATTTGCGCAATCCCAACATGCTCGCCCATATCAAGATCGCCAGGCCCATCCCCGCCATGGCCAGCGTGTGGGGCCAGTAAACCGGTCTGAACCGGTAATGTACGTGATAGGTCCCCGCCTTTTCTATCCTCACCCCTCGAAAGGCGCCGTTCACTCGGAGCACGGGCGCCTCGCGACCGTTGATCTTCACGCCCCAACCGGGCATGTAGCTGTCCATGAGCGTGAGGATGCCCGAGGTATAGGCCTCGTATCGGATCCGCACGTCATTGGGCCCCAGTCTAAAATCAATCAGCCTCCCAGGCGCCGCATCCGGGGGCAGGCGCGTCGTCATCTCCCCGCCCTCCTCCACCAAGACCCGGCGTGTCAGGTCCTCGATCGTCTGAAGCGACGCCATGGCCTCTTCCGGGGAAGACACGACTTTTGCCTCGGGCGCCAGAAACACGCGGGCGTTTGCGCGCCTGTTTTCCCAGATCCGGATGCCGTCCTGATCCTCATACACCATACGGAAAGGCCGATCCAGATCCACAACGCCGAAGACGTACCTTTCACCCCATATATCGGTGGTATGCCACGCCGCGATCATGCTGCCGGGAGCGGACGGCCGAAACGCCACACGCAGGCGCAATTCCTTTCCTTTGACGCCCGTGACATCCGGGAAATCGAAGTCCATGAATTTATTGTTTCGGATCGATTCGCCCTCGATCCGGGATTCTCCCAGCCGGTTGCCTTCGGGCCCCAGCAACGTGAGGGTGACGACTCCCGGGTTCGTCCGGTTGTATGTCCCGAACTTGACCTGAATCCGATTCAGCATCTCCACGGGGCAGGGAAACGTCGCTTCCAGCGGTTCGACCAGCGGGGCCGCTTTCCAGGGACCGAACCGCTCATAGGATATGGCGTTCGGATCTCCGCCCAATGTCACCAGGTACCTGACCGCCGCCAGTTCAAAGTACCTGAGGTGCCGGAACATTTCCTGGGTTGCCGTGACCCCGAAGTCTGCCCTGCCCGCGGAATGATTGCCCCCGAACCACAGGGCCGTGCAGGCCCTGTCGAGCCGCTTTCTCATAAACTCGTTGCTGCCGGAGGGGGCCGCCGCTTCGACGATATTGAGGCTGGAGATGGAAAAGGGTGCGGCGAAATTGGGCTGAGGGGTCCCATCCAGGGAGTAGGAGCGATAGCGATTGTCCTGCTGCAGGACCGCCAGCCGGTCCAGATAGGGCGCCGTCGTCAGCGGATTGTGGCGCACCGGGGGCCCCAACGTGTTGTTTTTTACCATCATGACCGGGACGGCCGTCACCAGGGCCCATGTCGCCGCCACCGTCCACAGGTTTGCTCCGATGCCCTTGAATGCGCCGCCAAGGCAGACAAGTAATACATACAGCCCAAGGCACATCGCGCCGAGTGCTGCATAGGACAATCGATCGTATCCGTTACACGCATAGGCGACCCCCTGGAGGATCATGCCGGCGGCCGCCAGGAGATAGAACATGCCGGCGGCTTCCGGGCGGCGGTATTTGAACCACCAGAGCCCCAAAGGGCCCAGAACGACCCAAGCAAACCCCAGGCTGCTGAATATCACGAATGTTTCCCTGGCTTCAGGGTAAATCAGGGGCTTGCCGAGGCGGTCCATCAGAGGAAAGACACTCATCACGAAAATAGCCGTCGCCAGGACC